>JAEXAJ010000128.1 GCA_023458215.1 Bacteroidota bacterium | reverse complement strand
TACCGATTTCGATAGCCGAAGCACCGGAGGACGAGGGAGAAATACAGGCAGAATCTACTGATACGACCAATGAAAAGCCCCTGCCCATCAAGAAAACAAAGCTTCAGCCACATATAGCTGTACATTTGTCTTCTGCTTCTCCCAACAATATTGGGACATGCAGGTGCGAAACCTGACGGGATATGCAGGCGTTCTAACAACAAAAAAGCTGGATACCCGAGAAATGCGTTCTCTGTATCCGGCTTCCGATAGTGCTTTAATACTTATTTTGTACTTGCCAGCATCAAAGTTGCGTCAGCATCATTCAGTGCGTAAACGCTCTTTTGGATGTTGCTGTTGTAAGCATTGCTCTTAGAGCTCCAACGGGCATAGTTTACTGCAATTTCATTGTTATTGTACTCTACATTCATTTTGAAGTAAGGAACCCAGGCTTCCTTTACGCTGTCCCACTTGGAAGCTTCCTTGCTGGTTACACGGTTTTCGTTATCGTAAGTGTAGGTGTAACGGAGGTGGCGATACAAGCGGCCGTCTTCGTTCCTAAAGATGGTCTTAGCGGTCATCAATTCACCGGTCATCTCTTCATTCTTCACATACTGAGTAGGGTTGCTTGCACTTGCAGAGAAGTTCATTACACTTGCCATTACTACTACCATCATTACCACTGCCTTGAAAATTACATTTGTTTTCATAATCGTTATTTTTTTATTGTTATTACTTCTTGGTTTTTGAAAGGAAGTCTTTGTCAACCGCCTTCGACTATATATAGTCAATTGCCGTGCCAAAACAATAAACTACTGATTATCAACGATTATACATTTTCATAGAGTGTTCGTAAACGGACAAGTGTCCGCACAAAAGCGGACAAACAATAACAAAAAGATTCAAAGTATAACAGATTTGCATGCCTTAAAGTACTATAATAGCAAACAAAGTATTACTTTTACCTCATAATCAAAGAAAATTATGACTAAAGAAGAACTACTACATAAACTCACTGACATTGAATGGAATGATTTTGAAGTAAAATCCGCTCAAACCGAACTTCCCAAGAATATTTGGGAAACAGTATCTGCTTTTGCCAACACTTCGGCGGATGGATAGTGCTTGGAATAGAAGAAAATAGAAAAAATGGAATAAGCCAGTACCAAATATCAGGAGTAAAGAAACCTGAAAAACAGGAACAAGATTTTATAGGCACACTTCGTTCGCAGACAAAGTTTAACCTTCCAATTCCTGTACAAGCCGAAAAATACATTATTGACGGAGTTGATGTACTTGCATTTTACATCCCTTCATCTCCCATCAAACCTGTATATTTTAATAATAACCTAAGCAATACTTTTATACGTACCGGAAGTGGAGATCAGCGAGCAACTGAGATGGAAATCCTTGCCATCCAGCGAGATCAAGCCTTTGGTAGTCGCTCCGAACAAATCATACCCAATACAACACTTGAGGATCTTAATCCTTCATCACTTCAGACTTTTCGTCGCCGCATCCAAGAATTCAATCATGAATTTGCTTATAACAACCTTGACGATAAGACTTTTTGCCAAAAAACAGGGATTACTTATAATAATCAACTCACTTACGGTAGTCTTCTTATGTTAGGAAAAAGAGATGTAGTTCAAAGTATTATTCATAATTTTTGGATAGATTATATTGAAATTCCCGGTACTTCTTATCAAGATGCCCCCACTCGATATACTTATCGTATGCCGGAACAGGAGAATATTTGGGAATACTACCAAGTCTTAATACAACGCTTACGTTTATATGTTGATGCCCCCTTCAGTACAGGACCTGACGGGTTTTCACCAGATGACAATTCCCAACTTTATGCCCTCCGGGAAGGTTTGGTCAATTTATTGGCACATGCCGATTATTTTAGCCCTATGCATTCGACTATTCGTGTATTTGATAATCGCATAGAATTCCAAAACCCCGGTCGTTTCTATATTGATCTCAATCGCCTCAAAGAGCAAATAATCTCAATGCCACGCAATCCCAACATTATCAAACTTTTCCGCTATGCCAAGCTCTCTGAAAATGCAGGCTATGGAATAGACAAAATACTCAAATGGGAATTACTTACAGGCCAAAAGGTAAATTTTGCAACAGATATGGTCTGCTCTATGGTAACTTACTTCCGTCCTATACAAAGCGGGAAAACAGCCGAACAAAGCGAACAAACAACCGAAAAGAATGAATATTTGCAAATTCTCAATCTAATGAAAGAAAATCCCTCTATTACCCGGAAGGAGATTTCCGAAAAACTTGGTCTTTCAGAATCTGCAGTTCAAAGACGCATAACTTACCTAACCAATAATGAAATGCTTTCCCGCATCGGAGGAAGGTATAGCGGAGTCTGGAAAGTGTTAAAAGAAATACCATAATAATAGAACGGGCTAACAGGAAATAGATATTTCCTGCCAGCCCACTTATTTGAGAAAACTATTCATTTTATTTTGTACTTGCCAGCATCAAAGTTGCGTCAGCATCGTTCAAAGCGTAAACGCTCTTTTGGATGTTGCTGTCGTAAGCATTGCTCTTAGAGT
>JAEXAJ010000127.1 GCA_023458215.1 Bacteroidota bacterium | reverse complement strand
GACAAGGACTTCCTTGCGGCTTATGACAAGTATGGTGAAGAAGCTTTGACCTACAATGATCAGACTTCTACGCTTTACACTTCTTATGGCAGGGTTGAGAATGGGGAAGTGGTGACTTATGGGAAGCTGATAAAGCTGAGCCAATCTTCCTATCATTCTGTTGAAGACAATGAGTTTCAATTGACCGGAGAGCCTCCTTTGCCGGGATTTAGCGCGTTCAAGTGGGCTTCGTTGTGGAAATCGGTTAAGGGGTTGTTTAAGTTTTCTTCGGCGGTGAAGCAGGCTGCGCCTGTTGTAAAGGCTTATACGAAATCTAACTTGCGGTTGGGACGGCAAATACATGCTGCTTACAAAGTAAATGATGTAATTGATGGAGTTGCAATGAAAGAGTTTAGGGGGATTCCTGGTATACGTCCTGATTTCGTAGATTTTAGTACAAGAACTATTTATGAATTAAAACCTTTTAATCCTAAGGCTATGCAACAAGGCTGGAAGCAGCTTTATAAATACCAAAATCTCTTTCAACAAAAATATGGTGGAACTTGGAATATTATTTTAGATACTTATTGATATTGGTTGGAAAATGGAAAAGAAAAATTTAATAGAACTTTTAAATGAAATATTCTTTCCGCTAGGATTTAAGCGGAAAGGAAATAATTGGGTCTCTAATGGAAAAGAATTGTCCAAAATAATAAATTTGCAGAAATCCAATTATAGTAATTCCTTTTATATAAACTATGGTTATAATATTAATAGTATAGAGTTAACCACTACAATGCATATTTATAACCGTTTTGCATCCACTGACAAAGAAGAGCAAAAGGCTATTACCAATTTACTTGATTTGGATTATGCACTTCCACAAGACCAAAGATTAATGGAATTGAAAAAGCTCATAATTGGCATAATCATTTCGAAAATGGAGATGGTTAATTCTGAGGAAGATATATTGCAGTGTTTAATAAAACGGTCTCAATTAAATGACATTCCATTGATAATAAAAAAACACTTTCAGTTGGAATAATCCATCTGTCTTGGATATCCGGATTTTCAATCCATCCATTTAAATATCCCTGTCTCTTATTGTACAATATCGGTAGAGGCAGGGATTATTTATTGACGGAGCTTAAAATATATTCTTTTGATTGTTTGTCCCTGTTCGTTTATATGCTCACATTTGTGTTCATCATCCAATAATTTTACATAAAAAAGACTTCAATAGAATGCTATTCCCAAGAAAAATAGTATTTTTGGAAGAATTATTGAAAAGGACACCTTTATATATAACTTTAAAAAGAACCGACTATTATGATGGAAAAAACACTGGTTATTTTGAAACCATGTACCCTCCAAAGAGGCTTGGTAGGTGAGATTACGAACAGATTCGAGCGTAAAGGCTTGCGTCTGGCCGGAATGAAAATGGTTCAGCTGACGGATGAAGTGCTCAGTGAGCATTACGCCCATTTAAGTGCGAAACCCTTCTTTCAGCGCGTAAAGGATTCGATGATGGCATGTCCGGTTATTGTGTGCTGCTTTGAAGGAGTAGATGCCATTGAAGCGGTGAGAGCTTTGACCGGCCCTACCAATGGCAGGAAGGCAGCTCCCGGAACCATCCGCGGAGATTACAGTATGAGTTTCCAGGAAAATATCGTTCATGCATCCGACTCACCTGAAGCGGCTGAAGTGGAATTGAAAAGATTTTTTAAACCGGAAGAAATATTTGACTATAAGCAGGCTACATTCGACTTCCTGTACGCTAATGACGAGTATTAGCGAGGAAAAAGAAAAATAAGTTTGCAATAAACTACGCTGATGTAGTAAGGAAAATGTCGACTACAGCTTTCTAATTCAATTAAAGTAGTATCTTTGTGCCCGGAAAATTAATCTTCATTCAGTGAATCTGGTTATTGATATAGGAAATACGGTGGCAAAAGTAGCTGTCTTTGATGGCGTTTCACTATTGGAAGTGGCGTATGACTCTAATCGAAATTTGGAGCATTTGTCGGACATCTATAGTAAATATCACTTTGAAAAAGCAATTGTTGCTACTGTTATCGACTTGAGTGAGCAGGTGCTGGCACAATTGGCATTACTTCCCATACCTGTGCTTTGGCTGAATGAAATGACTCCACTCCCGGTAGTGAATCTATATGAAACACCCCGAACGCTGGGGTATGATCGTATGGCTGCCGTGGTGGGTGCCAATGAGCAATTTCCCGGAAAAGACATACTGGTGATAGATGCCGGCACATGCATTACGTATGAATTTGTGGATGCCGAAGGACGCTATCACGGTGGGAATATTTCTCCGGGTATGCAGATGCGTTTTCGGGCGCTTCACCAGTTTACCGGACGCTTGCCGCTGGTGCAACGCGAGGGACGTGAACTCCCGATGGGAAAAGATACTGAAACTGCCATCCGTGCGGGAGTTTTGAAAGGTATGGAATATGAGATTTCTGGTTACATAATGGCTATGAAACATAAATATCCTGAACTTTTGGTTTTTTTAACGGGCGGGGATGATTTTTCTTTTGATACAAACTTAAAAAGTATCATCTTTGCAGACAGATTTTTAGTGTTGAAAG
>JAEXAJ010000126.1 GCA_023458215.1 Bacteroidota bacterium | reverse complement strand
AGAAAACTGCCGAGGATGTTGACGGTGAACGTTGCCCAAGGAAAAGAGTAGGGGACTATGCGTTCGTGCAGTGCCATTTGTACGCAATAGCGTAGCACGCTGCCTGTGCCGCCGCCGAGAAATATGATGAGTAGTAACTTCGTCATAGATGTTGGGGATTTGTTTAGGCAGGCAAAGGTAATGAAGACTGTTGGATTAATCCTTCTTTGGATGGATAAATTTTGGTGTATATATTTTAGATTAGGAAGTAATACATTGACCATTTTCAGGCTGTAAGCGAAAAAAAATATATAGAATAAACAATTCTCACAAATTATTACTATTTTTGCATTCGGACTGAGGCAACTCTATCCAAGACATATTAGAATAAAAAGAAGCGTTATGCTTATTTCTTGCGAATGAAAACCTGAGAAACTTTCAACTGTATACAAGGATAGCATAGTGGTTCTCACGCTATAGCGTGGGCTGCTATTACTACATCTGTATACAACGGTTTTCTCAGGACCATCATTCAAAGACGTGGCATTGCAGTTCCACGCTTCTCACATTTAATAACGAGACTTTTTTGGGGACGGGGAGTCTGTAGAAAATTTCGGTAAAATGTTGCAGAGAATAGTATTTATTATCTTGATGTTTTTTGGGGTTTCTGAAACATCAACTGCCCAAACCTATTTTTATAAGAGAATAAAAATTGTAGAAAAAGGGAGAGTTACTAATGTAAATGATGATGCGCATTATATAACTTTTACAAAAACAGGTTGTTACGACTCTGATGTAAATGGCATATCCACTACCTCGTCTGGACTGAAATATATTAAAAGCAATAATGATATAATGTGTTACTATGGTATTTGCAACTATGGGGCATGTTGCTATTATTATGTTTCAAGTTCAAGGGACAGAATTAATTTGGAGAATGATGGCGTAGTCTATGTATATATTAAAACAAATCCTCATGAAACTACTGCTAAATTGAGACAAGCAGTTGATCAAAACCATCAATCAATTATCGTTTCAACGCCAATTTATAATGGTGATAGTGAGAAAACATCGACAAATCGGAAGCAACGTAAAACGTGTCCATATTGTAATGGTAGCCGTAAAGGAGCTGATGAAATTACCTACACTCCTAATTACACGGGGAATGACAATTCTCGATATTGCAACATTTGTGGAAAAGTAATGAGTGCCCATACACACCGCCGATCAATGTGTAGGACATGCCATGGTAAAGGATATATCGAATATTAACTCTTAAATAAAATTTAAAATGAAAAAACGATCAATTTTATTGTTTATGTTGCTACTTGTAGAGTTTGCAACACAATCTGCATTTGCTCAGACGTTTGCCTACAAAGTATCACATTCCGTTCAAGACAATGTGAAAATTTCAGGGGTTGTTTCTAAGGGCACAGTATTTTATTTCACATTTACTGATGGTAAATCAAAGTGTTATCTGACTGATAAAAGTGGTGTCTATCAAGGTGCATACGGACAGAATTCATACCGCTATGTTGGAAAAAGAAATGGTATACGTATATATCAAGAATGTAATCAAAATATGTTTAGAGCCAGAAAACAACAGGATATGCTATATTTTGCTGATGATTACAGTCGTTTAAACTGGGATTATGCTATCGATAACTTTCAAAATAATGGAAGTACAATAATTCGTGTGCTTACTTACGTGTCTGATCCAGATGAGGTAGAGATGCCATCGGAATTGTATTAAACCTTAATGCTGTGGATAACTGACTGTATATGATTATATTGCTGTGAATTCTAAAACACAGATATGGATAAATAATGATATCTGGAAGTAATCTTCAGTTTATACATACACTTACCACCCCGCCCTTTGAGCACACCTCCTTTCGGGCGGGGGGATATAAAATACTCTTATTTCCATTCTTTACTGCCATCGAGAAATATGACTATCAGTAAAACGTTGAGAAGGTTTTAATAAACGGGTAAAAGAATGTTTGGGAATTGATGATGTTTTTTTTTTATTTTTTGAATGAATGTGTATACTCCTGAAATAAATGGAATATTAAGTGACGGCAAAATCATTAGAAATAAGTATTTTTGCATAGTTAACAAGAATATTCATGGCGAAGAACTTTGAAATACGAAATAGCACTGCAGAGTTTCTGATTTTCACACTTGAAGGTAAGGAAGATGGTATACAGGTGATGTATCGGGATGAAACAATCTGGTGTACGCAAAAAGCAATGGCAACTTTGTTTGATGTGGGAGTACCTGCTGTAAACAAGCATCTAAACAATATTTATAATGAGAATGAATTACAGAGAGAAGCAACTATTTCCAAAATGGAAATAGTTCAAAAAGAAGGGACTCGTGAAGTGAAAAGACTAACGGATTTTTATAATCTTGATGCTATCATTTCCGTAGGCTATCGTGTTAATTCAGTCCGTGCTACACAATTTCGTCAATGGTGTACAGCCGTTATTCGCCAATTTGCCATTCGTGGATATTTGATAGACAAGAAGCGAATGGAGAACGGCTCTTTTATCGGTGAAGACTATTTTGAGCATCTGCTTGCTGAGATTAGGGAGATAAGACTGAGTGAGCGTCGTTTCTATCAGAAACTTACTGATATCTATGCAACTAGTATCGACTACAACCGCAATGCCCCCACAACACGCGCCTTCTTCAAAAAAGTGCAAAATAAGATGCACTATGCCGTGCATGGACACACTGCCGCAGAATTGATAATGAATAGAGCAAATGCAGAACATGAGCACATGGGACTTAATAATTGGGAAAAAGCCCCAAATGGTAAAATAGTAAAAACAGATGTAGATATTGCCAAAAACTATCTTCGTGAGAACGAATTGGAAGCTATGGGGCGTATAGTCAATGCATTCCTTGATCTTGCCGAAGATATGGCGAAACGTCGCGTTCCTATGACTATGGAAGACTGGGCAAAGCGCATTGACAAGTTCCTTGACCTGACTGACCGTCCTATTCTCCTTGACGGTGGACGAGTATCTGCCGAGGATGCTAAGCAATATGCCGAATCCGAGTTTGAAAAGTACCGCATCATCCAAGACCGTCTGTTTCAGTCTGATTTTGACCGTTTCGATGGAGATGATATGTTACCGCTTGATTTAGAACCTGATAACGAATGAACACTTTGACAACTAGGTTACCGATGCCATGCTCCGTCTATTAATGCAGCTTAATGCCAAGAAGTTATTATCACTGGAATCACACTCTTTTTTATGAAATAACTCAAAATACAGGGTATAATCATTTACCTTTGTAAATAAAAAAGATTTTCATTTGCGAACTGTAAATCCCGCTCAGAATACCTTCTATATAGGGAAGGAAATTTTTAGTAAATTTCCATTGGATTTTTACTAAAAATCCTCTGAACTTTTAGTAAAAATTGGTCGAACTTTTAGTAAATCTTAGGAAGGGTTCTTTCATGTCAATAATAATGAAAAATATTCAGCCTGTAGACCATTTCTTTATTATGTTTCTCTTTCGTAAAGTCACCCCAATAATTGATGATAGGAATTTTAATCGGAAAAGTGAATTTTTCTGATTGTGATATTATTGGAAAAGTGTACATTTGCGATCGGATAAATCATGGAAAAGTGTAATATTCTATTCGCATTATGCTAGCATACACATACATAGAGAAAGGAAAGTTCGAACTTCAGAAGAAGTCTGTACCCCAAATAATAGATTCGCAGGATGCCCTTGTGCGCGTCATGCTTGGAAGTATTTGTAGTAGTGATTTACACATCAAACATGGCAGTGTACCTCGTGCCATTCCGGGCATCACCGTTGGTCATGAAATGGTGGGCGTTGTAGAGCAAGTAGGCTGTAATGTTACTACGTTGAAGCCCGGTGACAGGGTGACGGTGAATGTGGAAACCTTTTGCGGCGAGTGCTTCTTCTGCAAAAAGGGATTTGTGAATAACTGTACCGATCCCAATGGTGGTTGGGCTTTGGGTTGCCGCATTGACGGCGGACAAGCCGAATATGTCCGTGTGCCCTATGCTGATAGCGGTCTGAGCCGCATCCCCGATACAGTGAGTGACGAACAGGCTCTATTTGTAGGCGATGTACTTGCCACCGGATTTTGGGCTGCCCGTATTTCGGAGATTACCGAAGATGATACAGTGCTGATTATAGGTGCCGGTCCTACAGGCATTTGTACTCTGCTTTGTGTGATGCTAAAGAAGCCGAAGAGGATTATTGTTTGCGAAAAATCACCCGAACGTATTCAGTTTGTTCGCGAACACTACCCTAATGTGTGTGTCGTAGAGCCCGAAAAATGCAAGGATTTCGTGCTTCAGCATACTGACCATGGCGGAGCTGACGTCGTTTTAGAAGTAGCCGGAAGCGAAGACTCTTTTCATTTGGCATGGGAGTGTGCCCGCCCCAATGCCATAGTTACCGTAGTTGCTCTTTACGACAAACCGCAACTTTTGCCTTTACCCGATATGTATGGTAAGAACCTTACTTTTAAAACAGGTGGAGTAGATGGATGTGATTGTGCCGAAATCCTTCGACTGATAGAAGAAGGCAAGATAGATACTACTCCGCTTATCACTCACCGATATCCATTGAATGAAATAGAAGAAGCTTATCGCATCTTTGAAAATAAATTGGATGGAGTGATAAAAGTGGCTATAATAGGGAAGGAGCGCTAATGTGTTTGATGCATTACGAATTTTAGATATAGTAGTATAT
>JAEXAJ010000125.1 GCA_023458215.1 Bacteroidota bacterium | reverse complement strand
GTATTCACCTGCTGAGTACGTGAGCCGGATGCACGCAACCCGATTGTCAACCATTTAGTGATCTTGGCATCGGCATTCATACGAACAGAGAAGCGTTCAAAGCTTGAGCCAATTGCGATACCATCCTGATTCAGATAGCCTCCGGTTAACGAGAATTTTGCATTTTCATTACCACCTGTAACATTTATCTGATGATTGTGCATCAAAGCAGACCGGAATATTTCTTTTTGCCAGTTGGTTCCTTCACCTAACAAACTGGGGTCTTTGAACTCTTCACGAGCCCCCCATCCTAACACTTCGGAACGCAAATTCTGGTATTCGGCATATTCTCTTAAATTAAGCACATCCAAACGATTGGGCAATTGCTGTACACCGACATAACCTTCATAAGAAAGTCTCGTCTTGCCTGCCTCTCCTTGGCGGGTAGTAATCAATACCACACCATTAGATGCTCTCGAACCATAAATAGCGGTTGCCGAAGCATCTTTCAAAATCTCCATAGAAACGATATCCGAGGGATTGATAGATGACAATACACTTGAATTATTGCTTGTTTGACCTGAAATAGCCACTCCATCTATCACGTATAAGGGTTCATTTCCATTCAGGGAGTTGATACCACGAATGCTAACCGAAATACCACCACCGGGAGCTCCTGAGTTTTGGGTAACAGATACACCTGCTGCACGTCCTTGCAAAGCTTGGTCGAGTGAGGTTACCACTGTTTTCTTGATATCGTCCGCACTCACAGAAACGACCGATCCGGTAAGGTCACTGCGTTTCATTGTTCCATACCCCACTACTACCACTTCATCAAGCATTTTGGTATCTTCCCTCAAAGAAACATCAATGCTTTTTTGCTTGTCGATTTTAACTTCAAGAGTCCTGAAACCAATGTAAGAAAAGACCAATGTCTGACCGCTTTTGGCCTGTAGTGTGTAACGCCCCTGCGCATCGGTAATAGTTCCGCCGAGAGCTTCTTTTACTTTGACGCTGACCCCGATTAATGATTCATCATCCGCCTCTGATTTGACAGTACCGGAAATCGTTCTGTTTTGTCCGTACATAGGAATAGTAACTAGACTAAACATCACAATGGCAAATAATTGCTTAAGTTTCGCCCATTGCCATTGGGTACATGATTTTTTGTGTAACTTCATAATACTTTAAGTTTAAAGTTTTAAATAGTATTGATTTAGATCCGTCAGGACCTAAACAAAAGTATCACGATAGTTACAGAAAGAAGGTACACCATGTCTTATATGATGTACCTCCATGATTCAAGTTATCATTTTATACTGCGGATGTAATCAAACGGTGACATCCCAAATTCATTTTTAAAATTCATAGTAAATCTCTTGGGTGAATTGAACCCTACCTCATAAGCAATCTCAGAAATTTGTTTCTGGCTTTTTTCAAGAAGCTGTTTGCCACGCTTCAAACGAATGGTACGAATAAATTCTGCGGGTCCTTTACCTGTGATACAGATCAGTTTCTTATAGAGGTGGCTACGGCTAAGTCCTAACTCCTCACCCAACATCTCTACTGAGAAATTGGAGTCACTGATATGCTCTTCTACTATTTTTATTGCTTTTGCAATGAGTTGTTCATCGAGTGGAGTAATGGTTATTTCGCTAGGAGTTACTTCTAACTTCTGACTAAATTCACGATGACACCTTTCTGTCCATTCAATAAACTTGTCGATACGTAATTTAAGCAGGTTGAAATTAAACGGTTTGATGATGTAATCATCCGCACCTTGTTTATACCCTTCTATTTTACATTCTTCTGCCGTACGTGCAGTCAATAATAAAACAGGAATGTGCGACCATTGAATATTGGTTTTAATCTGCCTGCATAGTTCAGTTCCATTCATTACAGGCATCATTACATCACTAACCACTATATTAATATCATTTTCTGCCAAAATCTTTAAAGCTTCCACACCATTATGAGCAATCAATACCGAATAATATACAGAAAGGCTATCAAACATAAAATCACAGAAATCCTTGTTGTCATCTACCAATAGCAATTTATGGCGATCTCTCAAGGCATGAGTATTCACCCTAGTTTCCGGCTTAGAGTTCAGATTCTCTTCGGACTGCATTTGTTCCTCTTCTTCGGAAATCACAGTAGGAAGTTTTATGGTAAAGACTGAACCATTCGGGATATTATCCATAACAGAAACTGTTCCTTTATGCAATCGTACATACTCGTTTACAATATGCAGGCCTATACCACTACCGGTATTCTCTTGTGACTGAGAGGTCTGAAAGAAACGTTCAAAGATATATTCCTTATCGGCATCACTGATTCCTGAACCATTATCTGCAACACTGATACATACATTTTCATTCTCAGTATACAAATGTACAAAAATTTCACCTCCGTCCGGAGTGTATTTAAAAGCATTAGACAACAGGTTATTCATTATTTTCTGTATCTTAACCGGATCGAAAGACATGTTATAGTTATCGATCTCGCACAGAAAATTGAAGTTGAAGGAACGCTCAGCCGCATAATCTTGAAAAGAATCACATACCTCACGAATATAGTTCACAATATCTCCCGATTTACAATGCAATGCTTCGGCACCGACATCCAGCTTACGGAAATCAAGTAAAGAGTTTATCAAAGCTAGAAGCTGTTGCGCATTCTTATAGATTGTATGGAGCTTCTTATGCATTCCACTATCGGTCATTTCATCCATCAGCATTTGCAAGGGGCTGATGATAAGTGTTAGTGGTGTCCGTAAATCATGGCTGATATTCGTAAAAAACTTAAGTTTCATCTCATTAAGATGTATTCTTTGCTCTTGCTCTATCTGTAAACGTTGTTGTTCAAGCTTGTTATTATGCTTCCTCCTGACATAATAAATAATATATATTATTAAGCTTACAACCACCAATATATACAATGCGATTGCCCATCCGCATAAATACATAGGAGGAGATACAATTATATTAAGCTGAGCAGGTTGATCATTCCAAATGCCATTTCCGTTATTAGCTTTTATCAACAACTTATAGTTTCCGGGAGGAAGAGTAGTAAAGGTAATCCTATTCTCGTTTGTGTAATACCACTGTGTGTCAAGACCTTCTAACTTATATGCATATTTTATTTTATCCGCATTCAATAAATTTCCCGTAGAGAACTCAAAAGAAATCAGATTATCATCATAGCACAGAGTTAATGAAGATGTATTATCTATATTATGTTCCAACAGTTTCCTGCCATCATAAAACGAATCGACCTCTATTTTCTGATTTCCTATTGACAAACTTGTAAAATGCACATTTGCCAATGACTGATTTCTTTTAATCAACTTATTCGGATTAACAAGTGTATATCCATCTGTTCCTCCTAGCAATATATCTCCATTGCTTAATTTGCAAATAGAATAGGCGTTGAAATAGTTATCTCTCAGACCGTCTTTGGTTGAAAAATTTTTAAAATTAAAACGCATGTCCTTACTTGCATCTTCTATAACTAATGTCGACAAACCATTACTAGTAGCAATCCACATATTATGGTGATTATCTTCAATCAAACTCCTGACAAGATTATCGCAAAGTCCGTTAGTGACATCAAACCAATAGAGAGAATCTGTTTTTAGGTCCCATCCTGTCAACCCTTGTTTATGCCCCAACCACAATATATCTCTATCATCTTTATAGACATTAGATATAAATTGTTGGTTGAATTGTTGTGTCCCTCGAAAATTACCAAAACGCATTTCCATCTTTTTGGTGACAATATCCATCATACAAAGCCCATAGGTAGTACCTATATACAACTTATCACCCTGATCGTAAAATAGATTCAACGCACAAATACTGTACCCGTCAGGTAATAAATAGCTAGTAAAGGTCTCTGTATCCGGATGAAAAGAAAACAAAGTTTCTGCAACATTGCCTATCCATAAGTTTCCATAGCGATCTTCTTTCAAACTCAATATTCCATTATATGGCAGTTTGCCATTCTCTTTTGTGAAGTGTTGTATGCGGCCATTATGATAACAAAATAATCCATGTTGATAGCTCCCAATCCAGATACGCCCTTTACTATCTTCGAGCAAACTTACTATTGCGATATTAGGTATAGGCAATTTACGGATAGCAAAATTAGCGTTCTTTTCCTTCATATAAAGCCCGTTGCCATCTGTTCCGAACCATATATTGCCCGCTTTATCTTCCAGAAGAGAAGAAATATCTCCATATTCTTGGTGCCGGGAACTGATAAATTCATAGAAACTGTCATGATAATAAGAGATACCCTTCTTGAAGTGTCCCAACCAAATAACTCCCGTATCATCACGATAGATGGTATTTATTCTGTCAGACGCAAGTGAAGTATAAGACGAAGGGTTATTAAGCAAATTAGTCTGACTATCATTTACGTAATCATACACAAAAACTCCTTTATGATCGGTTCCTATCCAAACATTTCCACTCGTATCATCGAGTATGCTCCTTACGGCATTACTATGGGTAGCAACCACTGAATTCAAAGTAATTTTAGCCCATTTTGTTTGGGCATTCTTTTGATAAAAGATGCAGTCATTCATATAGGAGTAAATCCAAATTCCCCTATGATGATCCACGTAAATGTTTTTATGGTTATTAAGAGAATATTGCTTTTGCAAATCAGCAAGGTTTTCCAACCTCTTTATACCCTTCCTTTTGTCTATTTTCCATAAAGAGTCTGAATTCAGAAGAACGTATAAACCATCATCATCATCACTAATGCTCATTTCTAAAGGTTCTTCAGGAAAATCACTAACTACAAAAGTTTTAAGAATCGCCTGCTTTACATCATAATAAAACACATTTTGTCCCTGTAGCACCCACAAATCCTTCTTTTTATCAACATGTACCCAAAATCTCCCTTCTATCCGAATCCCGAATTGTCTCAAAAAAGAATGAGTGTCGGTAATGAAACAGTCTTTATCATGGTGATATACCATATAAGCAGTACTAGCACCTATCCATATATATCCCATTCCATCCTCTTGCAATGTCCAAACATCGTCTATCCACATAGCATTAGGAGTGGCAGGTCGTGCCCGGTATACTTTAAAATTATAGCCATCATAACAGTTTAGTCCGGATTCCGTTCCTATCCATAAAAAACCTTTATGGTCTTTCAATATTGCTTTTACGTTGCTATTAGAGAGCCCACTTCCTGTTTTTAAATGATGAAAAACGTAAGAGTTCTGCCCATACACCGATAGGGCAATGAGCAAAAGAAAAATGGGAAAGCATATTTGCCTGTGAAAACGTACCATAAAGAAATAAGTATTAGATTCGGATAATAGATATAGGTGATTCATTGAACCTAGTTTGATTAACAGGTGCAATATTCGTGAAAATAAATGAGAATTTCAATCTTTTAATCAGTTTTTAAGGCTTCCCCTTTTCAAGAACAAGAAACATGACAACCTGATTTTAAACCGATTACAGCCTTCTCTCGAAGGTTCTTAACAATACTTCCCTATATTGGAAACATTACTCCATCCATACAT
>JAEXAJ010000124.1 GCA_023458215.1 Bacteroidota bacterium | reverse complement strand
GGTTAAACCAACATCATACGTCAAATAAAGATACAGCCCAACCGGTAAAAGTCCTTTCGCCATATCCGACAACTGGGTGATAGCTGCAATTCTTCTACCCGCTATCCTTTTCACATTGGTAGAACCGATATTCCCACTTCCCAACTCCAGGATATTTTGTCCGGTCAGGTATCTTACCAACAGATATCCTACGGGTATTGAACCTATTAGATAGGTGGCTAAAAGAAATATGACCTCCATCCCGGCACTCATTTCATTGACTGCAAAATGCGTAAAGCTTCGTCCACATGTTTCTCTGCATCCATTTGCGAGTTAAAGACGTAAACTACTTCTCCATGCTTATCAACGATGTAAGTCACCCTTCCCGGAATCAGTCCGAACAGATTACTTGGCACGCCGAATAATTTCCGCACCTTATTATCCGTATCGCTTAGCAGAAGATAATTCAACCGATGCTTTTTGGCAAATGCCAAATGGCTCTCTACCGACTGGGCACTAATCCCGATAATCATCGCATCGGCATCGGCAAACACGGCAAACTGATCGCGGAAGGAGCACGCTTCCTTTGTACAACCGGGCGTGTCGTCCTTCGGGTAGAAATAGATTACCAGATTCTTCTTTCCTATTACAGAATCCAATGAGAACATTTCGCCATATTGATCTCGCAATTCAAATGATGGCACTTTACTTCCTTCAACTACTTTCATGGTGTCGGTATTAAAATAAATAATAAAAAGAGCGATATATACGAATAGATAGAACAAATAAAAGTTCCGGAATTTACTGTATTTCCTGTTGCCCGGATAGAGATTGCCGAACAAGCCTTTGATTTCGAGCCAGAACACAGGTTTGATATTAATCGTCCAGCTATCGGTCTGATACACCATTTTGCGGAACTTACTCCTGTAATATCCCAACGGCAAGCCCCAGGCAAGAAAAAGGACCAACCAAAGATTTTTATCTAATTCCATGAGCATTTACTTTTTGGGAAACCAAGGGAGGAAAGCACTCGTTTTTCTTACATACTCAGCATACTGCGGTTTGGTGTTATTCAATGTCTTTTCGAGCAGAGCCACACCAGACACTTTTATAATAAGCAAAGTCATCAGCACAGAGCCCGCCACTTGCCAGTAACTTCCGGCAGCGATGCTAAAGATACCGTAAGCCCACCACACCGCCGAATCACCAAAATAATTGGGGTGTCGGGTATATTTCCAAAATCCATAACACAATACTTTTCCCTTGTTCTGCGGGTTCTTCTTGAAACGCGCCAACTGATAATCGCCCCCGGCCTCGAAAGTGAATCCCACGAGCCACACCAAAACGCCCAAGTAATCGAGCACATGCAGTGAATCCGATTGATGCCCCATGCTGACACCCAGCAGAGGCAATGAAATCAACATAGTCAATACTCCTTGCAACAAGAAAGTCTGAAAAAAGCTGACCCACCAATAGCGTTCAGGGCCATATTTTCTTCTGAATTCCTGGTACCTGAAGTCTTCGCCCTTCCCCCTGTTCCTCCAGGCAAGATAGATAGACAACCTCCCACCCCAGATAGTAACCAGAGCAAGCATGAGTATTTTCCGGGGAGTTAAATCGCCCGACATCCATACATAGAACGTATTTACCACCACAAAGCCAAGCCCCCAGAAGAGATCGACAATACTTACATTCCTCAGCTTTATGCTGATGAGCCACAGAAGCGTGAAAAAAATCAATATAATAAGCGATGCCTGTAAAAAGAGTGTCACCATATCAAGTGTATTTAATTAATTAGTTGGTTAATAATAAGGAAATAGCAATAGCCCCATTGCCGGCATGCATCCCGATGACGGGTGAAATATCAACAATCGAAGCGGCGCATTTTCCGGTAAGCCGCACCATCTCTCCGGCCGTCTTTTCAGCACCTTCGGGATTGTGGGCGTGCAGCACAATGTAATTCCACACCGTTTGCTGCCGACTGATTTTTTCGATATGGCGCATCACCTTCTTCAAGCTCGAACGCTGGCTGAACGTATTGCCGAACAACAGCGATCTCCCCTCTTCATTCATCGAAATAACCGGATTGAAGCCGATCAGGCTAGCTATGAAACCTTTGGGCTTCGACACCCGCCCACCTTTAATCATATATTTCAGGTCGCGGACACTGACAAATATCTTTGTCCGCACAATATCGTCCTCAATCATCCGCACAACGGCATCGGCTGTCTTTCCGGCTTCAATGCCCTGTGCGGCTTTCAATACAAGCAGCCCCAAGCCTCCGGACAGATTCTTAGAATCAATCACATGGATCGGTTTCTGAAACTCATTCGAGATACGCTTTGCGGCTTTCGTGCTATTGGCAAAAGTCCCGCTGAATTGGCTCGTCAGGTGCACCGCAATAATGGCATCGTAGTGCGAAGCCAGATGAGAGTACAAATTAGTAAAAGTCTGTTCGTTTATTTGCGAAGTTTTGGGAAACTCGGCTTGCGATTCAAGCATATCGTAAAAACGGTCGGGTTTCATCGTTACTTTATCCAGATAATGATTATCACCGAAATTCAGATTGAGGGGGACAACGTTTATTTGGTAACAGTCTATCAGCTCCTGCCCCAAATCACAGGAAGAATCGGTCACTAACGCGATGCTCCATTTGCGTTTAGTTGCCGCTTCGTGCTGTCGAACCATGTCGTCCACTTTCTGAAAAGTAATCGTACCACACGCTTTCAATTCCTGAAAAAGTTCCGCCGGATGATTGGTATGCACATGCATCCGGCAAGTCGTTTCGGAACCGGCCACTACGACAGAATCGCCATTCTCACTCAATAGTTGTTGAATATCAGCACGCTCCACACACAAGTTCTTAATGATAGCCTCTGTACAGTAGCGATATTTTATTTCATCATCGACGATATGCTCGGGAGGAATAAATGAAATGTATGTTTGGGAGTCGGCAGCTAAATGCCGGATATCACCTATGCGGAGAAAATCAATGATTCCTTTCATAAACAATACAAACCCTTTTGCTCCTGCATCTACAAAGCCCGATTTGTTTAACGCTTTTAGTTTCAAGGCGGTTTCGGACAATGATTTTTCCAGTACACTTAAAGAATCTATGATCACACGCTTGAAATCATGGATATCTTCTTTCTTTGTATCGAGAAACTCGGACCATTCTTTAATGACGGTCAGCATAGTGCCTTCCACAGGGTTCGAAATGGCCCTGTAAATATAAGGTATGGAACGGCATACACTTTCGGCAAATTCGGTGATATTGATTTCGGCTTTGTTTTTCGTTTCACAACTCAGCCCGTATAAGAACTGTGCAAAAATTACGCCTGAGTTGCCCCTGGCTCCCACCAGTGCCGCTTCGGCAATATCGTTTACGGTAGTTTTATACGACTTATGCGGTTTCGTATGATCTAATACCGACCGGACTGTTGCGGCGAGGTTTGTTCCGGTATCTTTGTCGTTTACAGGAAAAACATTGATCTTATTTATCTCTACCTGATGTTGAAGCAGTTGGTTTGCTCCGGCAATAAAGGAATAGTAAAGCACCTTGCCGTTGACTATCGTGTGCTGATTAGTTGTTTTTTCCGCGTATCGAGCCATTCTTTTGAATCAGTTGAAGTTAATCTCGCCAATTTATTGTACAAAACAACTCTAACTGATTTAGGGTTCACCCAATAGGTCTAAATAATTTAATAATCACCGGAAAATAGCACAATTACTATAGAATAACATTGCTTTTCTTCGCCCAATAAGCCTGCCTGACAATACCTACGTTAACTATTCTGTTATCCATTATTACATTTATTAGTTTAGGGTTAAACAATTTATCAATCCGATGTGTTCAAAGTGCAATTGTTTGGTACATAACATAAAGAAGGTCACATATTAATAAATATAGTAAGCAATGGTGAAAGAACGAAATCCTCAACATTGTAAGAACTATTAACGCATAATGACATGAAGACAACAGTTCCCGATCCTCATTTCCTCCAGGACCTGAGTACTATTTTCGACCGTGAGCAAATAAAATCGAGTGACTTGTATCGCGAAGTCTACGGCCGCGATGCATCCTATTTCAACATCAAGCCCCAAGTGGTGTTACGTCCGCGCTCCGTAGAGCAGGTTGTACAACTCATCCGTCTTCTGCCCAAGCATGGCCAGCACTTGACGTTTCGTTCGGGCGGCACCTCGCTTTCGGGACAGGCTGTGGGCGACGGTGTGATTTGCGACCTACGGACAGCCTGGAATCAGATGGAAGTGCGCGAGAAAGGCGAAAAAGTATGGTTCGAACCCGGGCTGACCTGCCACCAAGTGAATAAAATACTAGCCGCACACCAACGCAAATTGGGCCCCGACCCCGCCTCTCACATGGCTGCCAGGATGGGAGGCATACTCGCCAACAACAGCAGCGGAATGCAAGCGGGCACCACTTATAACTCCTACCGGATGATTACCTCGTTGCAATTTGTGATGGCCAACGGCAACCGCTATGACTCGTCTAAAGCCGAAGACCATGCCCGTTTCGAGCAGACCGAAAGAGAATTATGTCATGGACTAATGGATATACGCGCCGAAATACTAGCGAATGATGTAATCCGCAATCGCATCATCCAAAAATATAAGATAAAGAACGTAACAGGCTATGGAATGAACTCCTTCGTAGATTATGACAACCCGATGGACATCTTCATCCACTTGCTGATAGGTTCGGAGGGTACGCTCGCTTTTATCGCCTCGGCCGAGCAGAACACCCTGCCACTACTTAATTACTACTCCAGTTCGATTCTCTATTTCAAAGATGCCCGGTTGGCAGCAGCAGCCGTCCCGATGCTATCGCAGACTGAAGCATTGGCCGTAGAAATGATGGATTACGCCTCCCTGCAAAGCATCATCGGTAAGCCGAATACACCGCCCGAAGTCCCCACCATGCCCGACGGCACAACGGCGTTGCTGATTGATTTTGGAGCCGACTCACAAGAGGAACTCCGCCATATTATCGGCACAAGAATCGATTCGTTTAAAAGCTTGGACGGATTGCATCTGATGGACAATTTCACCACCACCGTGGCAGAGCGCGAACGCCTTTGGTACGTGCGCGACGCTATCTTCCCCTGCGTGGCGGGAGCGCGTCCCATCGGTGACAATGTGATTCTGGAAGATGTCGTTGCTCCTGTGGACAATCTATATAAACTGGTTGGCGGCCTGCAAGATCTCTTCGGCAAGCACGGCTACCGGGGTTCTATATTCGGACATGCCCGCGATGGTGATTTGCACCCACTCATTACCTCCGGCATAGCCGACAAAGATGCTGTGGCGCGTTTCGGTGGATTTATGGAAGAGTTCGTCGGCCTGGTACTCGACCTGAACGGTTCACTCAAAGGCGAGCATGGCACCGGACGTGCCGTAGCTCCGTTTGTAGAACGCGAATGGGGCAGCGAGATTTATGCCATGATGAAGCGGGTGAAGCAACTGGCCGACCCGCAGAATATTCTCAATCCGGGTGTACTGATTTCCGATAACCCGAACACTCACTTGGAGAATATCAAGGAAATGACTCCCATCAATGACCACTTCCATGTGCACAACCTCGATTCCTGCATCGAGTGCGGACTGTGCGAACCTGTATGTCCGTCGCGCAACGTCACACTCACGCCACGTCAGCGCATTCAAGCACAAAGGGTGATGCGCGCCAAAGTGAACAACCATCTTTCCGCTGAGGCCGACCTCCTCGAAAAAGAGTATATATATGAAGGCCGCGACACTTGTGCTGCCGACGGCATGTGTAAAACGGTCTGCCCGATGGAAATCAATACCGGCGAACTGACCGACGTCATTCGTGCACAGCAGTTGGGCAAGTCGTTCGGTTCGGTACTGACCTCTGCCGCCCGTCACTTCAAGGGAACAGAGAAGATCATCAAAGAGACGCTTACCTTGGCGGTAGATGCCGAACATGTCATCTCTCCCAAGCCTTTCGAATGGACGATGGCACTGGGACATGCCCTCTCCGACCAGGTTCCGCATTGGTCGCGCAACTTCCCCAAAGCGCCCCGGTTCGAGGCAAGGTTCACGGAGAATCCCGACATTATTTATTTCCCTGCCTGCGTCACCCGTATCTTCGGTTCGTCCGGCGAGGGTAAGGCGAATATGATGCAGGTGATCCTCCGCATAGCCGACAAAGCAGGTATTGCTATTTCCCTGCCCGAAGAGGCGCAAGGGCTTTGCTGCTCGCAGATTTGGGAACACAAAGGCGACATTGAAGGGCAGAAGATCATGGCAAATAAGGTGGTCGAGCACTTTTGGCAATGGTCGGATGAGGGACGCATCCCCATCATGTGCGACACAACCTCCTGCACGCATACCCTGCTCACGTCTTTGGCATCGGACGAGAAACAATCTGTCCTCACGTCCGAAAACCTCGAAAAATACAAGCGGCTGAAGATTGTCGACGTCACTCAATGGTTACTCCATGACGTATTGACTCGCATAGAACCGCAACACAAGAAAGGGCGTGTACTGCTTCATCCTACCTGTGCCTGCGACCAAATGGGGCTTACTCCCACTATGCAGAGCATTGCCGAACGATGCGCCACAGAGGTAATCATCCCTATTGCATGGGGTTGTTGCGGTGCTTCGGGCGACCGTGGATTCATTTTCCCCGAATTGGGACAATCGGCCATGCGCGACGAGATAGCCGAAACGCAAGGTCAGCACTTCGATGGCTATTATTCACTAGCACGTACCTGCGAGATCAATATGGAAGATCATTCCTCATACCCCTACGAGTCAATTGTCTATTTAGTTGACGAAACAATCCATACATAAATCATTCATCAATATGGCAATAATAAAAGTAGAACCGGGCAATTTACATCGCCTTCAATAATTTTTTGAAAGGAATGTTGGGAAAAGGCTTGCCGATAAGGTAAGCCTACTCGTCTTGTTCATCTTTTGTATTTATAACCTGAACTCAAACTCTGCGTTTTAGCCTATAAGATTGTAGCTATTTCATCTACAGGCTTTCTGACCGAAAAATGTTTAGGCAATTCATGTACATATCCCAATGGTAGGATGGCAACAGGATATTTCTCAGCAGGTAACAAAAAATTAGATTTAAGTGTCTCCAAATCAAAGTTACACACCCAACAAGTACCTAATCCAAGAGAAGAGGCAGCCAAACAAATATGTTCTGTGGCAATAGCTGCATCAATATCCGCATGATTCTTATTATCAGACTTACGCACCCACGCCACGGAACTATCTACACATACAATGATGTAAACCGGAGCAGCTGCAAACCATTCTCTGTTATAGCATTGTTGCACTTTCATCCGCTGTTCTTCACTCTTTACTATCAAAAAATGCCATGGCTGATAATTAACGGCAGAAGGAGCAAAGCGAGCGCATTCTATGATATAGTCTATCTTCTCTTGTTCCACAGCATCAGGCTTATAACTTCTTGCAGAAAAGCGTTTTTTAGTAAGTTCTAAAAAGTCCATAATGTGATTGATTTTAATGTTTGGAGCAAAGTTATACTATTTCTGTTGAAACAGGACGAGTAAACAAGGTCAAGATTGATTGGAGCAGTGTAAAACACGAAATAGAGCATGACAACATACAATAAAATAGTATAAAAAGCATGGGACTAATGCACTTTCAACTATTTTTGTATTCAAAATACTACATCAGTTAAAACTATAGATCATGAAGAAAGAAATTCTATTCGTCGTTCTCAATGACTTTGCCGATTGGGAAGGAGCTTATATCGCACCCAACCTGCAAGCCGGAGTTGAGCCCGGAAGTGAGAGCAAATACATTGTAAAAACAGTATCGGTAACCAAAGAACCGGTTACTTCCATCGGCGGTTTCAATCTATTGCCCGACTATGCCATCAACGATATTCCTGCCGATTATGCAGGCATTGTGCTAATCGGCGGCATGAGTTGGTTTACCCCCGAAGCTGAACTTATAGTCCCGCTGGTAAAAGATGCTATCGAGAATAAGAAACTGGTAGCGGGGATATGTAACGCATCCGTCTTTCTCGGAAAGCACGGATTTCTGAATGAGGTGAAGCACACCAGCAACGGATTGGAGTATTTGAAAGCCTATGCCGGCACAGATTATACCGGTGAATGCCATTATGTAGATGCACCGGCGGTCAGAGATAGAGATATTGTAACCGCCAACGGATTTGCTGCCTTGGAGTTCAGCCGTGAAATACTCTATGCCCTGCAAGCTGACACTCCGAAAAAGATAGATAGAAGTTACCGGATGAATAAATCGGGAGTTTGGGAAATGCCGGAAACTGAATAAATAGTATTCTCACGAAGCAAAACAAGATGAAAGAAAATACAATCCAATTATTAAGGCAACTCCTCAGAGAAAGTATCGATCCGAAGACCCTGCAATCTTCGGACCGATTCTTCAAACCGGGCGGGCAGACAAAAGTATATGGTATCAAGATGCCGATACGTGTAGCTATGAAGAAAGAACCTTAAATCTTGCAATAAAGCCATCCCGGAATCACCTTTAATACTCCCGCTACCAGCCTCCACCTTTTAGTGACGTAGACAATCTTTCTTCGCTGCTGTATCGCCCGGAATATCTGTCTGCCTGCTTTCCCAACAGTGGCTACCCAAAACAACCCGTCGCCCTTTGCCATAGAAGTATCTACAAACCCGGGGCGAACATCGGTTATGAACAGGGGTAACCGATGCTTTGCAGCCTTCTTACGGATGCCCTCCATGTAATTAATCTGATAAGATTTAGAAGCATTGTAAGCAGGTGCAATTCCATCCCCTCTTATGCCGCCAACGGAAGAGATATTTACCAAATGTCCATGCCCCTGGTTTTGAAAGTAGAGATAAGTCCAGTCCATGAGATGCGTCCATCCAAGGACATTTGTCAAGATAGTACTCTCTTCGAGACGGTAATCCAAGTCATCGTTCAGCTCGCCTGTACCTGCCGAGATGATGACAATATCCAATCCGCCCAGTTCATCGGTCAGCTCTTTCATACAGACCGCAGTAAGTTCGGTATGAGAAACATCACACACCCGATAGATATATTTCTTCGGATTGGATAGGGACAATTCCTTCAGTTTCTCCTCTCTTCGTCCTATCAACCCTATCCTGGCGTCAGTATCGGCATATAAGTATGCCAACTCTTTCCCTATCCCCGATGAAGCTCCTACAATTATTATCTTGTTCATAATTTATATAATAAATAGTAAACCGCAAAAATAGAGAGTTCCCGCCTATTTTATCTTTAAATACTTCAAGACTTATCTTCCCAATAACTTTTTCCGAATACTACTTACCGTTTCGGGAGTTACACCGATAAAGGAAGCGATTTCTTTCAGAGGGATCAGTTCTTTGAGGTTCGGATAACGGCTCATCAAGTCAATATACCGTTCTTCGGGAGTATTGCAGTAGCTATCAATCAGTCTTCTATAGGTCATTGCAAAAAGCTGTTCGGCTACGATTCGGCCCATGCGCTGCTTTTCGGGCGAAGTGTCCCATAGCTTTTCTATTTCTGTGTATTTTATTAGATAGACTGTACTATCCTTGATGGCTTGTACGCTTGCCAAAGGCGGGCGGTTGCACAAGTTGGAAGTATATTCAGCCACAAATTCGTGTGTAAAACTGTAGCCTACAATATGCTCCTTGCCCGAATTGTCTATCCGTACATATCGGAACATGCCGTCCGAAACGAATCCTACAAACTCGTACTTTTCATTCTGACGGATTAAATATTCTTTCCGACGGATTTGTTTGACAATGCCATTCTGAATGAAGTAATCCCTTAATTCAGAAAGGTCTAATCGCGAGATGCTATATTCATCAATTGTATTATTCATAGCTCTTATTCGACAACAGGGATATTCTTTCTGATATATACCCGATGCACTCCACGTCCGGCAGTATCGATACCGGAATCAGCCTGGTAGGCCCATTGGCGCAACTCAGTGGAGGCAGTAGTACGAAGTAGTCCTGTTAATCCTTGGTATTCGCTGACGGTGAGGAAAGGGTGTGTTTCCAAATGCTTCAAGGCCAATGCAAGCCGCTGCTCCGGGGTAAATCTTTGGGAGGATCGGCGGGTCTTCCAAGGTGCACGTTCCAGCAGGCATCGACCGTTGATGCGCCTCACGAGGTCCATATCTACACGGAAATTCACTTTGCCTACCACGATGCTTTGTGCATTGCGATGCTTGGCGTCCTCACCGGCTTCTTCACGTTCTTTACCTTCGCGCAAGGCAAGTGCAGGTGTGAAAGTTCCGATATCATCGAGCTTTACAGAGCGTCCCTGCGCCATTTGGTGCGCCATCTCGATGGCAACTTGTTTCACGACACCTAAGATGTCTCCCATATTGAAGCCGCTACTTTCGGCTATTAGCTGTGCCAACTTTTCGGTGGATACTTGCTCTATCATAGCAAAACGGGGATAGAGTATCCGTTCGCCCGTCTTGTGTATGTCGGGCATTTCTTCCATTACATAATATGCCATACTTCTGATTGATTGGATGTTAATATAAAACTTACTTTACGTTAAGAGAAAACTTGCTTTGCTTAGAGATAAAAGTTGCTTTACTTATAGTATAAACTTTAATCAAAAGTTTCGGTTTTATAATCAGAAGTTTTGATTATATAATCAGAAGTTCCGGTTTTATATTCAAAAGTTTCGGTTATAGTTTTCTCTATAGCAAAGGTAAGTTTTATCTCTAAGCAAAGCAAGTTTTCAATAAGGATCGAGGAAGTTTTCTATTAATATCCGGCAGCGTGAAAGTATTATTCATGTGAGTTGGCAATTAAATAGGCTCAATACGCTGGTCGACATGAACTAAACAGAATGTTATTTTTTAGACATAAGAACAAAAGAACAAATTAGAAAACATAAGCTATATCTTACTATGAATATGTTCTTTTGTTCTTATGTCTAAAAATAATTCTTTTGTCATTTAGTTCAAAAACGAAAAGTAATGATTGAACTTCGTCTCTCCTATTATCCATTTCGTCATTAGAAACAACAAGGTTTGTCTACAAATCATCGATAGAAGAATAATTCGGTATATCTTTGTGCCCGAAATCAAAGAGATTCTAAATAGACGATAACTAAAGAAAAAAAGAAAGATGAAGAAAATTTTAGCATTACTACTATGTGTATCATTCTATGGCACCTTATTCGCTCAAACAAGTGTAGATAAGAAAACAACATTTCAGTTAAGTTTCTTTCCCCCGCTGAGCACTAATGGGATGTATTCGTCTCAATATACAAATACATTTTCTATCAATCTGCTGGCGGGTATTTCACAAAACGAAGAAGCACTTACCTGGGGAGGACTCGCGAATATCATACTGAATGATGCCAAAGGTTTTCAAATGGCGGGATTGGCAAACTACGTGGGAAATGACGGACAAGGGGTTCAGTATGCAGGATTGGCCAATATTAACAAGAACCGTTTCAGCGGCTTCCAGATGGCAGGATTAGTAAATACAGCTTCAGAGATGAAGGGCTTTCAACTCTCAGGATTAGCCAATATGACAGAGGATGCAAGTGGTGTTCAGTTTGCGGGACTGATGAACAAGGCAAAAGACATTAGCGGCGTACAGTTTGCAGGATTAATAAATATCGCTAAAGATGTTCGCGGTGTGCAGTTTGCCGGACTTATCAATATCGCTGAAAACAGTGACTGCCCCATCGGACTAATCAACATCATAAAGAATGGGGAGAAAGGTATTGCCGTCACTTACGATGCAATAGGAACTACAGTGGTATCATTCCGCTCGGGTGGTAAATATACTTATGGAATCTTGGGTGCGGGATACAACCATAAATCAAGTAACAACTCACTGGTGACCGAAGCCGGATTGGGTGCTCACATTCCTGTTACATCCTGGTTCAGAATAAACAATGAACTTAAGATGACCTGCATCGGCAACAATACGGACGAACCGGTTTTCAATGCAGGTTATTCGCTACTACCCGCTTTCAAAATCGGTAAACATGTGGAGTTGTTTGCGGGAGCAGGAATCAATTATATGGATACAAAGGATATGAGCAACCTTAAAATGTTCCCCAATCATTCCTTATGGAAGAAGGACGGTTCGACAAGAGTGCAGCAATTGTACATAGGCTATCAGTTCGGACTTCAATATATCTTCTGATAGTTCTGTTTTGCCCGTCACTACTGAATTTTAGAAATCTTGTATGCCGGGAATATTGCAGATATAAAAGGAAGACCTACCTTTGCAGCCCCAAAGAACGAATATCACGAAGATAAATATCAAAGCTTATGAATGCAAAGGTAAAAGGTTATATATTAGGCAGTATTGCCGCCGCCACTTAAGGCATGAATCCGCTCTTTGCCCTTCCCCTCTACAAGGAAGGCATGGATGCGGATTCTGTCTTGTTTTTCAGATACCTGTTTGCCATCCCCATACTGGGCATCATGCTCAAAGTGCGGGGCAGGAACTTCAGACTGAAACGGAAAGAAGTGCTGCCACTCGTTGTACTGGGATGGCTGGTTGCCCTCTCTTCGCTCGCTTTGTTTCAGAGTTACAATTATATGGAAGCCGGTATAGCCTCAACGATACTTTTTGTTTACCCTATCTTTGTAGCGTTGATTATGGCGTTGGTGTTCAAGGAGAAAGTCACTTTACAAACAGGGCTATGTATCTTATTGGCTCTAAGCGGCATCGGCCTGCTCTATCAAAGTGGTGACGGGGCTACGCTTAGTCTGGTTGGCGTAGGTCTGGTCATGGTATCCGCCCTCTCCTACGCCATCTATATTATAGGAGTGAACCGACCGAGGCTGCAAGACGTGGCAACCCTGAAAGTTACTTTCTACGTACTGCTCTTCGGATTGTCCCTTTTCCTGGTACGCATTGATTTCGGACAAAGCCTGCATGTGGTGGACAAGTGGTATTTATGGGGCAACCTGATTGCATTGGCGGTATTTCCCACAGCGATTTCTTTTCTCTGCACCACGCAGGCTGTCCAGTATATCGGCTCCACCCCAACCGCCATTCTCGGAGCATTGGAACCTGTGACAGCTGTATTTTTCGGAGTAATGATCTTCGGAGAATCGCTGACACCACGCCTCAGTTGTGGCATATTGCTGATTATCCTGGCTGTAACCTTCATCATAGCCGGAAGCAATATAACCACATACTTAGTGCGGTTCAGGAAGCTGTTTCCCAGACTGCCGATAAAGAGAAAAGTCGGCAATGGTAAATAGGCAGAGTTATCCCGGACTGAGTATCTTGACGAATTTTGCTTCGGTGCAGATACTCATATCGGTCGTAACAAACTTCCCGTTATTGTAAACAGAAAAGATAGTAGCCGGAGTAGGTGCAGATTGCGCTTGTTCCATCGTTTTCAGTTTTATTATCTTTAAAGGCATTCCATATTTCTCTGCCAACTGCACAAGCGATTCATTCACATAATATTCCGTGAAGGGACAACGATTGGTATAATATACCACCAAACCACTCTTTTCGGGACATTCACCCTGCCGTACACATTCTTTAAACGCAGGAACAGGTGCATCAGGCTTTAGGGTCAGAGCCAAAAGAGAGAAGCCGTCAGCAAGTTTCTCAACCGTTACAAAACCATGTTGCAGCAACCACTTCGTATCGCTCATAAAGTGGAACTTCTTAGTGCCGGCTACCGTAACAATTCCGTTCTTGCCTTGCGACTTTGCATCCTCAATGACCGACTGCAACAGAGCTTTTGCATGTCCCTGCCCTTTATACTGCCCTGCCACCCAAAAGCAGCCTATCATCAGATAGCCCGGTGCATCGACAGGCATCCACGCCTTTTCGGCAGGAACATATTCTATGAAAACCTTTGCACGCTCGTCCAGCCGCCGGAAGACATATCCGTTATCAAACTCTTTCTTCAGCCATGCTTTTTTAAGTTCATAGCTCTCTTTGCATTTCTTATCGGAGAAACCACAGCAGATATGCTCCTTGCCGATATTCTCCTTTGTAAGGGTTATGTAATTTGCTTCCATAAGTCAGATTTTATTTAATAGGTATATAGACCTTCGTTATTAGCTCACTGTCTTCGTATCTTTTCATCAAAATCCCATAGCTTCTTTCACTAAAACCATTTCCTGATGAGAAGTCAGTTTCTCTAATAGAAGCAATGCAACTCCATAAGACGTTTGGGGACCATAAGAGGTAATGATATTATCATCCACCACGATAGGAGATTGTATGATAGTTGCTCCGAAACCTTCGAGGACTTTCTGTTTATGTGCACCTCTAAGATGATAGGTTGTTGCGTTTCTGCCTTTCAACACACCACTCTTGCCGACGGGCAGTGCTCCTACACAAACTGTTGCGATCCATTTTCTTTGCTGATTAAACAATCTAATCAGTTCCATAAGCCTTTCGTCATACGCTTCTTCATAGAATCCGAACTCCTCAAAGCCACCGGGTATTGCAAGGGCATCATAGTCATCTACAGATATTTCATCAATGGTTTTATCCACCAAGACGGGTATATTGAAGGAACCGATGACTTGCTTGTTTACGCCGCAAGTCACGACATCTACTTTACAATCAAAGTCAATCTTTGCCCACCCCATTACATCGATGAAAGCACTGAACTCTATCGTCTCAAATCCTTTTGCAATGAACACCAATAATTTCATAATCAAACAAGTTAGATATTAAACAGATTATCAATGCTGCAAAGTTAGTTATATTCAGATAACTTTTTCATCTTTACATTGTTTATATAAAGAACAAATATATAAACCTAAAAAACGGAACAATTATGAAAAAGATTATTGCATTAACCTTATTAGTGCTTGCCGGCGCATTTGTTGCCGCCCAAGCACAGCAAAACAGCAGTTCGAGCAGCAAAGAAGACCGTAAAGCAAAACGTGAAGCTGAAAAAGCCCGTATCAAAGCAGAAGAGGAACGTGCCTACCAAGTCGCAGTAGATGCTATAAACAACAAAAGTTTTGTACTTGAAGTAGATCAGGTTAGTTTTAAACGGGGACGGAACGCTTTCGTCACCTCGAATACAAACTTTGTGATGTTGAATGATAAGCGCGCTTCTGTACAAGTGGCTTTCAATACGCCAAATCCGGGTCCGAACGGCATCGGTGGTATAACTGTTGACGGTAATACCGGTGATTTAAAGATTTCTACGGATAAGAGAGGAAATGTAAATTGTAGTTTCAGTGTGCAAGGCATCGGCATTTCAGCCCAAGTATTCATTACACTGACGAATGGAGGAAATAAAGCTACTGCCCGAATCAGCCCGAACTACAACTCCAATACTCTGACTCTGAGTGGAAAATTAGTGCCACTAGATGAATCGAATGTATTTAAAGGAAGATCGATTTAAATAGTTATAAGTTATTAGTTATAAGTTATTTGTTTATGTTTTCATGTAATGTAGAGCGTAGCTTGATTACAAACAAATAACTTATAACTTATAACTAATAACTAATCTCTCCCTCCTCCCAATGCTTGATACAGATTAATTATCCCTTGTATCTCCTGGAAGCGGTTGCTGACTTGCGTCAGTTCTGCGGTCAGCAAGGTTTGCTGTGCGGTAAGCACTTCGAGATAGGTGGAACTGCCGTGTTGCATCAACAGCCGGGTGCTGGAAACCGCTGTTTGCAGTGAAGTGATCTGCTTGGTGTAGAAGCCTGCTTTGTCACGAGCCGTTTGGTTTTGTTTCAAGGCATTATTCACTTCGGCACCGGCGTTGAGCAACGATTGGGTGAAGGCGAGTTTGGCTTCCTCTTGTTGGGCTTTGGCTATTTTGAGGCGGGCGATGTTTTGGCCTTTATTAAACAGCGGTTGGGTGAGTGAACCGACGGCTGATAACAATAGTTTTCCCGGATTTAAAATCATCTCTCCTGCTCCGTTTGTCCATCCGGCAGAACCACTGAGAGTAACAGACGGATAGAAGGCAGAACGGGCTTCGTTGGTAGTGTAAAAGGCTTGTGTCAGTGCCAGTTCGGCAGCTTTTACGTCGGGGCGGTTGGCAAGAAGCTGCAAGGGGATGCCTACTGAGAGTTCCTGCGGAAGAACCTGACCTTCGAGGTTGCCGCGACGGATAGACTGAGGCGTTTCACCTAACATCAGACAAAGACTGTTCTCTACTTGGCTGATTTGTTCTTTCAGGTCGAGAACGGTGGTACAGATGGAGTAATAGGTTGCTTCGGTCTGTGCCAGTCCGGCTTCGTTACCTTGGCCGGCATTCTTCAAAGCTTGCATCACACGGACACTTTCTTTCCATTTTACTTCGGTCTCCTGCGAGATGGCCAGTTGGGCGTCGAGCATCAGGAGGGTGTAGTAAGCATTCGCCAAGTTCGCTATCAGTTGCGTTTTAACGGCAAGTTCGTACTCTTGGCTTTGGGCATAGAGGGCTTTGGCGCGACGCTTGGCGTTAGTCAGACGACCGAAGATGTCGATCTCCCAATTGGAGGTGACGGGTAGCGAATAGATTTGTGAAGCCTTCCCTTTGTCGAAGCTGCTCACTGTGCCTTGCGGAGAGAGGGCGAAAGAAGGCAGATAGGCAAGACGGGCTGCACTGAGTGAAGCACGTGCCTCTTCTACCCGCCATTGGGCGGATTGGAGGTCGGTGTTATTTTGCAAACCCTGTTCGATGAGGGTTTGCAGCTGGGGATCGGTGAAGAGTTGACGCCAACTCAGATCGGCGAGACTGCGGGTGCTGCCTGCCGTTCCAAGTGTATCAACCGCTGTTACATCCGTTCCGTAGAGTTTGTCGGGAACGGCAGTTACGGGTTTGTACTTATTATAGATGCCGCAGCTGCTCAATGAGAGCGCTGCTACAACTAAAGTGATTATTTGCTTTTTCATTATCTGTATATATCTTATTTATGAAAGGGGAACGTTTAACTTCTTACTCCCTTTTTGCTCTAAATGACGTTGCCGCTCTATCTCGGCAGCTTCTACTTCCTCTTGAATCTGCAAGTCTTCTGTAGCTCCGAAATGAATAGGACGTACTCGTTCCTGAATAGCCTGGAAGATGATAAACATAACAGGCACTACAAACAGCAACGCCAATGTTCCTACCACCATACCTCCTACTACACCTGTTCCGAGCGAACTGTTACCATTGGCGCCTACTCCCGAAGCAAGCATCAGCGGTATCATACCGAAGATCATTGTCAATGCTGTCATCAGAATGGGACGCAGACGATCTTTGGCAGCAATGAGTGCGGCAGACGTCAGACTCATTCCGGCACGGCGGCGTTCGGTGGCGTATTCTGTAAGCAGAATCGCTGTTTTAGCCAACAAGCCGATGAGCATGATAAGTCCCGTTTGCAGATAGATGTTATTCTCCAGCCCGAGCAGTTTGGCAAACAAGAAGCTACCCATCAACCCTGCCGGAACACTGAGCAAGACGGCAAACGGCACAAAGAAGCTTTCGTAGAGTGCACTCAGCAACAAGTAAACCATCAAGAGGCAGATGCCGAAGATAATAACCGTAGTATTGCTCTGCTTGCTTTCCTCGCGGCTCAGTCCACCGAAGTCGAATCCATAGCCTGCGGGCAGCACTTTGGTAGCTGTTTCCTGTACGGCACGGATGGCTTCACCCGTACTATATCCTTCGGCAGGCATGGCATTAAGGGTAATGGAGTTGTACATATTGAAGCGGTTCAAGCTCTCGGCGCCATACACTTTCGTCAAGGTAACGAACTGGCTCAACGGTGCCATCTCGCCGTTGGAAAGACGTACGTAATGATGGTTGAGCGAAGCCTCTTCGAGACGATACTTCGGATCGGCCTGCACCATCACACGATATACACGGGAGAAGCGGTTGAAGTTAGATACATAGCTGCCTCCGTAATATCCACCCATCGTAGCAAGCACCTCGTCGGGCATGATACCGGCACGCAGACATTTGGCCGCATCGACATCGACCTGCCATTGGGGGTACTTGATGTCGAATGAGGAGAATGCCATAGCGAGTTCCGGACGGTGGTTCAGCGAGTCGATGAACTGGCGGGTGATACCGAAGAATTCCGTCAGACTGCCGCCTGCCTTGTCCTGCATCTGTATTTCGAGAGCGTTACCCATGTCGTAACCCGGAATCATGCCCGGCGCCATAGCAAAGACGGTAGCGTCTTTAATGTCTCCCGTACGAGCATAGATCTGCCCGATAACCGCCTGTACATGGTCTTCTTCTTTTGGACGTTCGTCCCACGGTTTCAACCGGACAAAGAACATACCCGAAGAGTTACCCGCACCGCCTACCGACCATCCGGCTACTTTAAGAACGTGTTTCACTTGCGGAATCTGCTGAATGCGTTCTTCCACACGTGTCAGCACTCCGTCCGTAGCATAGAGCGAGTTACCCGGCTGAGTGGCAACGGAGACGAAAACGAGTCCCTGGTCTTCATCGGGCACCAGTCCGGTCTTGGTGCTGTTCATCAACAGTACAAGTATCACGACGGTTCCGGCAAGAAGCGTTCCCGCGAGCCATTTGCGACGGATAAAGAACAATACACCTTTCTTATATTTCTCCACCATCAGGTCGAAAGCCGTATTGAACGCGCGACGGAAACGGGCGGCGAAGTTCTGCTTCTGCGTACCGTCTTCGTTGGTATAAGGTTTCAGAAGCAAAGCGCAGAGAGCGGGACTCAACGTCAAGGCATTGATGGCCGATATACCTACCGCTACTGCCATTGTCAGACCGAACTGGGTGTAGAACGTACCCGAAGTTCCCGTCATGAACGATACGGGGATGAACACTGCCATAAATACCATGGATGTGGTGATAATGGCGTTACTCAATCCCTTCATCGCATCCACACTAGCCTTGAAGGGCGAACGGTAACCCGCATCGAACTTGGCTTGTACCGCCTCCACCACGATAATGGCATCGTCCACCACCGTTCCGATGACGAGTACCAATGCAAAGAGTGTTATCAGGTTGATACTGAAACCTACCATGGCCATGAAAGCAAACGTTCCGATAAGTGAAACGACAATACCCACCAACGGGATAATCGTAGAGCGAATATCCTGCAAGAAGATATATACAATCAGAATTACCAGCAGAATCGCTTCTATCAGCGTCTTCACTACCTCGTGGATAGAGGCGAACAAGAACTCATTGGTACTCATCAACTGGGTGATTTCAGCACCCTTGGGAAGAGTCTTTGAGGCATCGGCCAACAGGGCGTCAATCTCACGGTTAATTTCCGTAGCATTGGAGCCGGCAGTCTGGTAAATCATACAAGCTACACCTGGCTTGCCGTTGAAGCTACCCGTATAAGAATAGTTTTCTTGTCCGAGACTGATGTCGGCAACTTCCTTCAATCGCAACACTTCGCCACCCGGAGTACTGCGCACTACGATTTCACCGAATTCTTCGGGAGTCATCAAGCGTCCGCGATACTTCATGGTATATGCTTTGGCTTCTTTTGAATTCTCACCGATAGAACCGGTGGAGGCTTCGATGTTCTGCGATGCCAGTGCGGCAACTACGTCGGAAGGGATCAGCTTATACTGCACCATCACATCGGGCTTGAGCCACACACGCATGGAGTACACGCCACCCATCACTTGCACGTCGCCCACACCGGAGATACGCAGAATAGCAGGTTTCAGGTTTATATTGATGTAGTTCGAGAGGAAGTTCTCGTCGAACGAACTGTCGGGGCTATGCAGCGTGAATATCTGCAACATACCGTTCTGGCGCTTGTTTACAGAGACGCCGACACGGGTTACTTCTGCCGGAAGTTGTCCGGCGGCTTTTGATACACGGTTCTGCACGTTGACGGCTGCCATGTCGGGGTCGGTGCCTTGCTTGAAATAAATGGTTATTTCGGCCGAACCGGAGTTGGAGGCACTGGAAGTCATGTAGGTCATGTTTTCCACACCGTTGATGGCTTCTTCCAAAGGAGCGATGACACTCTTCTGAACAGTCTCGGCACTAGCACCGTCGTAGCCGGTGTACACCTGCACGGTGGGCGGGGCAATGTCGGGATATTGCTCCACAGGCAGGGTGAATAACCCGATGATGCCCACTACCACGATAACAATCGAGATAACGGCGGAAAGCACGGGGCGTTCAATAAATATTCGTAAGTTCATAATGCTTAAGTTTTTCACCCCCCGGACCCCCTGAAGGGGGAGGGGGATAGTTTGGTTATCATAAATTATCAGCGAGTAACATCATGCAGGAGTATTCCCCTCCCCCTTTAGGGGGTCCGGGGGGTGATCGCCATTCCGTCCTGCAACAGGCCGACACCTTCCGTCACAATCTCGTCACCTACGGCGATTCCGTTCAGTACGATGTAATCCTGACCACCTGCCACACGCTCTACACTGATTTGCGTAGCTTGCGTTTTTCCATCCACTACTTTGTAGACGAATATCCTGTCCTGCACTTCGAAAGTAGCCGCACGAGGAATGACAATGCCATCTTTATGTTCGGAAGATAGAACGACATTACCCGAACTGCCGCTATGCAGCAATCCGCCTTTATTGGGGAATACACCACGTACGCTCACTGCTCCCGTCGAAGCATCGACCACACCACTGATGGTTTCAATCTTGCCTTTCTCGCTATACATCGAGCGGTCGTTCAGCATCAGTTCAATGCCGGGCATGGATTGCAAAGCCTTGTCCTTCGAGCCATACTGGCGGACAAGATCGAGCAACTGATTCTCGGTCATTGAAAAATAGACGTACATCTCCGAGTTATCCGATACGGTAGTAAGCGGTTGCTGCATCGTAGGACCCACAGATGCTCCCACCCGATAGGGCAATGTACCTACCACACCGTCTGAAGGGCTTTTTACTTCGGTATAGGAAAGGTTGTTGGCTGCACTCAGTTCTTGTGCTTTCGCTTGCGCTTTTCCGGCACGGGCTGTCAACAAGCCGTTTTCGGCAGTCTTCAGTTCGAAAGAAGAGATTACGTTTTGGGCAAAGAGTTCTTTCTTGCTGTCATAGGTCAGTTGGGCGGTTGCCAGTGCGGCGTTGGCGGCTTCTACATTTGCTTTTGCAGTTGCCAATGCTGCCTGATAAGGCACTTGGTCGATGACGAAAAGTACTTGCCCCTTTCGTACCGCTTGCCCTTCATTCACACTCATCCGAGTGATGAAGCCGGACACCTGCGGATAAATATCAATATCCTGCCGGCCACGGATGGCAGCCGGATAGTTGGCGGAAAGTGTCTTGTTCACCGGAGCCACTTTCATCGTTGTATATTCCGGCACGGGCTGGGAATAGTCTCCCCCATTCTTACATCCGGCAAAGGTGATAATCATTGCCAATGCACAAATTTGCCACATTTTGCTTGTTCTCATTTTCATAAAATTCAATATATTATTGTTATTAATAGTCGCTGAAATGGCGGCACAAAAGTAGATGCCTACGGCAGCGCAGGCAATGGAAAACCGATCAAAGGCGGCAAAAAAGGGGATGAAACCGCAGAGGAAAGAGGTGAAATGAAGTATTTAATCTTATCTTTGCCACCAAAATTACACCATTCCATGACTGCATCCACCCGAAAGCGAATACTAATCATAGTCTCCGCAGCACTGCTGACCATCGGCATTGCAGCTATCTGCCTCTACCGCATCAATCGTTCGGTACGCAGCACGCTGATGCAAAATTCAGGCTTCGTGAGCTCTTCGCCCCAAAAAACATTAATGGAGATAGAACGCATAGACCGCACTTTCCTTACCGAAAGCAACTACATGCTGTGCGATCTTCTGAAAGCCGGCGCACTCGTAAATACACAAGAATATGTTGTATCAGACTCGTTATTGGACTTCGTCATGCCTTACTATAAATATACCAACGACTCCCTGCACTTGTCCGAAATCTACTATTACAAAGGTGAAATAGCCCGTTCCTCCAACTTCCTGCTCGAAGCTATAGAATATTTTACGCTATGTACGCAATACAACAGCGGCATATACGACCTGCGCGAACTGAACTTCTACCTCAACAACTTCAAAGGACAAGCCTATCACTTCAAACGCATGAGCAAAGAAGAGCAAATAGCCAAGCTTGAAGCATTGTCACTTGCCAAAGCCCTGAAAGATCCGAAATTCGTACAGGAAGCTTACTCCGAACTTACCCATTACTACGCAGAGATGGAAGACTGCCCTCAAAGCATCCCTCTGCTCAAAGAAGCTGCCGGACAGGGCTACACAGGCTCCTTGCAAGCCCGCATCCTCTACCTGTTGAGCGAGCAATACACCCACCGCCATCAACCGGACTCGGCACTATTCTACACCCAGCAAATTCCCCGTCTGTATCAGGACTCTATCGACTACCTGATGGGAAAGATTTATATGCAACGCCAACAGGCCGATTCCGCCCGCCTCTACCTCAATCGTAGCAGCCGGAGCAGCAATCCCGCCCTCTGCCTCAAATCATACCGCCAACTGATAGATCTGAATATACATACCGGCTCTATGAGCGGCGTGTCCCACAGTCTGGAACAGTTCAACCGCTACCGGCAATTGACCGACAGCATCGAGACCCACGAAAACCTCAGCAAAGCCGAAAACGTAGAGCGGCTGCGCAAAACCATCCGTGACGCCGAAGCTGCCGAAGCCGCCTATTATCATTCATGGATAGTCTATTTTTGGATAATGGTAGCCGCCTTTGTCTGCATCCTTATTCTGATGTCCGTCTCCGTCATCCTGCAAAAGAAGAAGAGAGACCTTCAACTGAAACGGCAACAAGCCCGTCTCGATGCCTTGAAGATGCAGATAGACCCGCACTTCATCTTCAACAACCTCAGCATCCTGCTCGACCTTGTAGAAACAGGTGATACCACCGCACCTATCTATATCAAATGTCTATCTAAAGTCTATCGGCATATCGTAGCAAATGCCGATAAGAACCTATCGACTGTAGCCGAAGAGTTATCCAGTCTGGAACCCTACATCTTCCTGCTCAAAATACGGTTTGAAGATACCATACGGATAGAGGTGCAGGTAGAAGGTGCCATCCGTGAGAAACAGATTCCACCCATCACGCTACAGATGCTAGTGGAGAATGCCATCAAGCACAACCAGGCGTCAGAAGAAGCGCCCCTCCTGATCCGGATATACTCCGACGGAGATAAGTTGATAGTAGAGAATAATCGTAAACCTCTTGTGCCAAGCATTTCCACCCATCACATCGGTTTGCGGAACATCCGTGAACGCTATAAGCTCACCGGCGCTCCCGTACCCGAGATTTTTGAGAACGAAAACCTATATCGTGTCACTCTCTCAACACTTCAAATAAAACAGTAAATCGCATGAAAGTTCTAATTATAGAAGACGAAAGCCATAGCGCCGAACGCCTGCAACGTTACATCTGCACGCTCCACCCCGATTACGAAATCTCCGGCATCACCAAAAGCATTGCCCAAAGCATCGACTTCCTGCAACGCGAGCAACCGGACTTGATCTTCGCAGACATCCGCCTCCAAGACGGATTGAGCTTCGAGATATTCCGTGACGTGAAAGTTACCTCTCCTATTATATTCACCACTGCTTATGACCAGTATGCCATACAAGCATTCAAGTTCAACAGCATCGACTATCTGCTGAAACCCATTGACTCGGATGAATTGGAAGTGGCTATTGAAAAGGCTGCTGAAAGGATTGCACCGGGAAGTACAAGAACCGTGCAATCACCATCCGGTTTTGATCCTAACCTGGAACGACTGCTGGAATATATAGGTAATTCCTCTTCCTCCTCTACCCCCCGCTACCGCGAACGTTTCCTCGTCTCTCGCAAAGACGAGTACATTACTATAGATACCAAGGATGTCTGTTTTATCAACTCCCAGCAGAATATCACCCGCCTTTATCTGACGGACGGAACATCTGCCGCTATCTCCTCCCCACTGGATCAACTGGAGAAAGAGATGAATCCCAGTTCCTTCTTTCGGGCAAACCGCCAATACCTGATTCAAGCAAGCCACATCAAGAAGGTAAACAACTGGTTTAATTATAAGTTGAAAGTAGAAATGAACGGATATCCGCAGGAAGAAATTCTGATAAGCCGTGAAAAAGCCGCAGGATTCAAGAAGTGGCTGGATATGTAACCCATTCTTTATTGCTCAATCTTCTTTCGGTAATATCAAGTTCAGCACTACCCCGGTCAGAGCCGCCAGGCCAATACCGGATAAGGAGAACTCACCCCAAGTAAATACGGCACCACCGATCCCCACAGTCAATGTCAACGAAATGATGATGATGTTTCTTGTACGACTCAAATCGGTGCAACTGTTTATCAAGTTAGCTATACCTGCACAAGCAATGGTTCCGAACAACAGCAACATTATCCCGCCCAGTACAGCACCGGGAATTGACCGGAGGAGTGCGCTAACCTTACCAACCACAGAAAATAAAATGGCACTAATAGCGGCAATTCTGATTACCTGCGGATTCGTGATTTTTGTAAGAGACATAGCACCCGTCACCTCCGAATAAGTCGTCACGGGAGGTCCTCCCAACAAGCCGGCACAGAAGCAAGCCAGTCCGTCACCCAGCAGTGTGCGATGCAAACCGGGATCTTTCACGAAATCTTTTCCGGCAACAGTATTCACTACATACACATCTCCTATGTGTTCTATTACGGGAGCAATAGCAACAGGAATCATGAACAATATGGGTTCCCAAGAAAACTGAGGGAATGTAAATTGAGGCAGGCTTATCCAAGCGGCATCCCTCACGCCCGACAAATCTAAATCATAAAACAACCAGGCAGCTATATAGCCTACAATGATGCCACAGAAGATGGGTATTAATTTCAAAAGCCCTTTCGCCTTCATCGAAACAACCACAGCCGTTATTAATGAAAGCAGAGCCAGTACCCAATTCTCCTTCGCCATAGTTACGCCCGTGCCCGATAAAGAAAGACCGATCAGAATAATGACAGGTCCTATAACAACCGGTGGAAACAAACGTTCAATCACACGTACCCCTTGCCATTTTACCAATGCACTCATCAAAAAATAAACCAATGCCACACCTACCATGCCCGATAGTGCTCCCGGCAATCCGTAAAGTTCCGTCGCTTTAATGATAGGAGCGATAAACGCAAAGCTACTGCCTAAGAAAATAGGCACTTTACCACCGGTAACCGCATGAAAAATGAGTGTACCAATGCCGGCAGTTAATAAAGCTGTAGAAGGATCAAGACCTACAAGCAAAGGCACAAGTACCGTAGCTCCGAAAGCCACAAACAGAAATTGCACACCTACCACGCCTTTACGCAAAGGAGACAGATTATTTGTATCCATGAAATAAATAGTTTGTTTGCAAAGTTAATCTTTATATCAAAACTATATAGAATATCGTTTCACTATTTTTTAGCATTGAGATATAGAAGACATAGCAAAACAGACTGCTTTCTGCATTTTTCTTCTGATTCTCTTGGATGTTTCCATCAGGTAACATATATTTGTTCCCGAATAGTAACACCTATAATATGAAAGAGAAAAGCCTACTAACAGAAAGAGACAGAGAAGCAACTGAAAAACGATTGGTAGATACCATTGGCGAGATGATTGCCGAAAATGGTTTCGAGAAAATAGGCATTAATGCAGTGGCTGCCCGGTCCGGTGTATCGAAAATATTGATATATCGCTATTTCGATTCAGTCGAAGGACTTATAGCCACCTATATAAGACAACATGACTTCTGGATTAACTTCCCGCTCGACTTTCCAAACCGGGAAGAATTGCCTGCATTCCTCAAAAGAACATTTCAAAACCAAATTGAAGACCTTCGCAATAACGCCACTGCAAAGAGACTATATCGATGGGAATTGTCCTGCAACAATGAAATGATAGCCCAGTTGAGAGAACAGAGAGAAAAAGTAGGCCTCAATCTGGTAGAAAAAGTATGTGAGTTAACAGGATTACCTCAAAGAGAAATTGCGGTAATGGCCTCCATGCTGACTGCTTCCATAACCTACTTGGCGATGCTCGAAGAATTCTGCCCGGTGTTCAATGGCATTGCTATTAATGAAAACTCCGGTTGGGAACAAATTAGCGAAGGAATAAATGCATTGATTGATAAATATTTTAAATCAGAGAACTATGAACAATGACTTTTTGGAGATAGTACGGCTTGCCACTAAAGCCCCATCAGGACATAATACGCAGCCGTGGCGCTTCCATATCTCCGATAATGAAATTACAATTCTACCAAACTACGAGGTAGCATTACCTGTTGTCGATCCTGACAATCGGGAGTTATTCATTAGTATTGGGTGTGCTATAGAGAATCTATTTATTGCATCTAACCACTTAGGTTACAAAGCTCAAATCACCTCTTGTTGTCCCGAGGGAATAAGAGCCAGCCTCGTCCGAGAAGCTGATATTGAAGATAATCCCCTATTTGTTCAAATAGAAAAGCGTCAAACCAACCGTGGTATTTACAATGGGGAACATATTTCCGAAGAGACGTTGGGACAAATAATATCCTTCCACAAAGAAGCCCAAGTACAGTTTTACATTTTCGAAAAAGAAAGTGCAACTGCTCAAACGATAAAAGGATATATCAGGGAAGGGAATAAACTTCAAATGAATGACAAGCCTTTCAAAACAGAACTGCTCTCTTGGATGCGGTTTAATCCCAAGCAGGTAGAAACGACGCAAGACGGTTTAAGTTACCAAGTCTTCGGAAGTCCGGCACTTCCTCAGTGTATTGCCAAGCCTATAGTAAGCATGTTTCTAAAACCAAACCTACAGAATAAGTCCGATATGAAAAAAATAGATTCTTCCTCACATATAGTATTATTCACAACCTGTTCTAATACTTTCAAAGAGTGGATCAATTCAGGACGTACCTTGCAACGCTTCCTGCTCAAACTCACTGAGGCAAGAATCAGTTACGCCTTTATGAATCAGCCTTGTGAAGTAGAAACATTGGTTCTCAACCTGCAAAACGTTCTTCCTATTAATAATGAGTGGCCTACAATCCTGTTAAGAATAGGCTATGCTAAACCAGTTCCCTATTCACCACGCAAAGAAACAGGAGAGATACTCATTTGATATTTTTTTGTCCCTAATGTTTCCATTTGGTAACATTCTAATAATAACATATTAATTAAACAAACATGAAGAAAATGGTATTAGCATTCCTTTATTTATCACTCCTCAGCTTCTCTTCCTGCCAGCAGGAACTGATTGAATATAGCCAAGGAGATATCAAAGTATGTGTAGAACAAGGGGCAGAATGGTTACATGACTTCCCACTATTCTTGGGTATTAAAAAGAAAAATCCGCCACAGATAGCTATCTGGTTGGAAGATACGCAAGGGAAGTATCTCTCTACCCTCTATGTAAGTCACAAAATAGCCACTCAATCCTGGCAGAGTTCAGGAGGTAATCGCCGGAAAGAAGCTTTGCCTCACTGGTGCTATTCGCGGGGAATCAAGTACGAAGACGGTCTCTATCTTCCGACAAAAAATCAGCCATTGGTAGATGGAATATCCGGTGCTACACCTCAAGGCAGCTTCGATGTAAGACTATGCACAAAGGATAAGCTCAAGCAGTTCGTTGTCAAAATAGAAATCAACCATTCTACAGATTTTAATGAGTTCTATCCTAAGTCCGCACAAGAAGGAGAACAGAATTATTCGGGTGGAAAAGAGGGAAGCGGTCAGCCGGCAATTGTCTATGCAGCCTTTGTAGACTTGGCGTCAGGAAAGAAATCATTCGAAGCTACTTTGATAGGTCATAGCAGTCCTGACGGAACTTCCGGTACTATTTATGAAGATGTCTCAGAGTTAACTACCGCCTTGCACATTGTAAAACAAATAAGTATCCAAATCCAATGAGAAAGACAATACTCACTCTGATTATGGTTATCATAGCTATATCAGCAAACGCACAGTTACCGAATCGCTTTACTTTGTCTACAAGTATAGGAACAGGAATATCTATGAGCAAACCAGCATACACCCCATTTACGTGGCAAGTTTTGGGGCATTATGAAATAAGTAACCGCTTTTCAGCAGGTATAGGATCCGGAATCTCCCTTTATGAAAAAGCATTGATACCTTTATTTGCCGATGTTAAATTCGCCATTACCAAACCCAAAAAGCTCACTCCTTATTTAGCATGCAGTGTTGGTTATAGTTTCGCTCCCGACAAGCATACAAATGGAGGGTTTCTTCTGAATCCATCCGTAGGAATGCAGTACAAAATCCATACGAAGATGCAACTCTATTTTGCATTGGGGTATGAGCTACAGAAGTTAGAACGGCTGAAAAGATATGAGAATCCACTCTTAATTACTGAATTTGCAGAACAGTTGGATCATAACTCCATTTCTGTAAAGGTAGGAATCAGCTATTAAGAATTAGCATAATTATAGGATTGATTCTTCTAAAAATTTCATATCTTTGCCCCGTGAAACTACAAATCAATAAGATATCCGCGTAATACAGTCTGATTATTCGTATTCAGACTGGTCTATTCTTAAATGTTCGGCATTTCCTTGCTCCGAACCATATTTTCATATCCATCTATTATATCATTTTAAAAGAAGAAAACATGAAAAAGAATTTCATAGTAAGACAAATTACAGAAGCGGATTATACTACAGTTTACAACCTGATTAAAACGGCCTTTGAAACGGCAGAACATCGTGACGGTGACGAACAAGACTTTGCTGTAGGACTACGTAACGGCGAAAATTACATCCCACGGCTAGACTTGGTAGCGGAACAAGACGATAAGATCATTGGGCATATTATGTTGACGAAGACCTACGTAACGAAACCCGATGGCAGCAAGTATCCTACTTTACTCGTTGCCCCACTCTCCGTACTGCTCGAATATCGTAATATTGGTACCGGATCAGCCTTAATGGAAGAAGGATTACGCATCGCCCGAACAATGGGTTACGATTCAGCATTCTTAATTGGAGACCCTAATTACTATCAACGTTTTGGCTTTAAACTAACTCATTTGTATGGCATTAACCACGAAAGTCTGCCGGCAGAATACGTAATGGTAAAAGAGTTGGCACCGGAAGCATTAAACGGAATTACAGGACTTATTAAGATGTAAAATCCAACATACAGTAATGTAGTATCAAGAGGGCTATACCTTTTTCTATAAATGGTGTAGCCCTCTCTCTTTAGCCAAAAATTAACGATACATCTTAATCTTTCCCAACGAAACCCTCTTCTAAACTAAATAATTACTTCTTTTGTCCCCATCTTAACATTCTATAGCCGGAAGATATGAACAGTAATGTGGACACAATCACACTCGAAACCTTGCAACATGGAAATCATGCTGCTTTCGAAACCGTCTTCGTTGCTTATTACGCTAAAGTCAAGACATTTATCTACAGTTACATCAAGTCCGAAGCCGATGCCGAAGAACTGGCGGAAGAACTCTTTGTTAATCTTTGGATCAATCATCGTTCTATAAACACTTCCAAATCGTTTGATTCATATCTACACACCATTGCCAGAAACGCTGCTATCAACTATCTGAAACATAAGTACGTGGAGGATACCTATTTGAACAGTACTCCCGGTCAAGTATGTAGTCCGACCTCGGAAGAAGAACTGATAGCACGCGAACTTGGCATACTGATAGACGATGCCGTTGAAAAGATGCCGCAACAACGGAAAGAAATCTATAAGCTGAGCCGCAACGAAGGACTAAGTAATGAAGAAATTGCTACCAGGCTGAATACCACGAAACGAAATGTAGAGAGCCAACTAAGCCTTGCTTTGAAAAAAATTCGGAAAGCGATCTCGTGCCTGTTATGGTCATTGCTGTAGGATAAATTATACTTTGTTTGCTACCAATGTTCATAACAAAAGCTTAGCTTTGCAGCCTAAACTAAAACGATGAATCATGAAAAAGATCTTTATCCTGGCATGTTCATGCCTAATTATGGTTGCCTGTGGCAACAATTCTAAATCCAATCAGTCAACGAATGCCGATTCTACCCAAGTAGCAGATATGCATACAGCCGAAAACTCATTGGATATTGCCGGCACTTATACGGGAACCTTTCCTGCCGCCGACTGTCCGGGGATAAAAATAACCCTAACCGTCAACAATGATAAGACTTTCACTCTCATTTCGGACTACATAGACCGTAAAGATGCCACTTTCACCGAAAGCGGTACATACACCATTGAAGGGAATATGCTGACACTGACAACAGACGGTCAACCACAATATTATAAGATAGGCGAAAACACCCTGACACATCTTGACGGAGACAAAAAAGAAGTGACCGGCGAACTTGCATCTTGGTTTGTACTAAAGAAACAGTAAAAAAGAAATAGCAGTACAAGAATAAATAAGAAAAAGGAAATAAGACAAATAGAACAATTTTATCTGCACCCTATCTCCTCCCTACCCGCTCCCTACCTGCTCCCTACCAACTCCCTGTGTTTTCCCTCGCTATAGACAGGGAGAAAGTAGGGAGCAGGTAGGGAGAAAAAGAGGAATAGAACAGAAGAAAGTCTGTATCTGTAACCTGTCCTATTAAAAAATATCAGTTTTCTCACTGAGTTTTTGAAACCTTAGTTGTATATATTATAAAAACCATTCAAATGGAGTGTACTATAATATATAGAATCATTAGGAAATATCTATCTGACCGTTTTTCTTCTGAGACTGAGGAGAAGGTACAGAAGTGGATTATTAAAGATAAAGATATCAAAGAAAAAGAGCAGGCATCGCTGGACTACTGGAATACTTTGGAACAAAGAACCGGAACAGAAAGCCGTGAAGCCTTGGCACGAGTTAACCGTAGAATAAACTATTCTGACACAGGGCAGTTCGCCTTCTACAAGAAAATATCCCGCGTGGCAGCGATTCTCATACCATTATTCATTCTGACAGGAGGATATCTCTACTACACCTCTACAACAAACCGATTGATCGAAGTCTCCGTTGCCTACGGCGAGAGGAAACACCTTGTATTACCAGATAGTTCGGAGATATGGTTGAATGCAGGTACTACCTTCAAATATCCCGGAACATTTGCAGGGAAAGAGCGCCTTGTCTATTTGGATGGTGAAGCTTACTTTAGCGTGAAAAAAGATTCGGGCAAACCATTTATCGTAAAAGCCTCCCAAATGTCGGTCACTGTTTTGGGAACCCGCTTCAATGTGAAGGCCTATCCTGACGATGAAAGGATCATCACTACCCTAACCAGTGGAAAAGTGGAAGTAACCGTTCCCTCCCAAAGCCCCGAGATACTCAGCCCGAACGAACAGCTGACCTACAACAAAAAGACATCGCACATCAACATTGCAGAAATCCCAGCCGCCGATACCGACAGTTGGGTTACGGGTAAACTGATCTTCACCAATGCTTCACTCGCTGAGATACAGCAGACTTTGGAAAGGCGCTATAACATAGCTATCAGCAACCGTACTTCCCTTGCCGGGAAAGCGCGATATACCGTCCGATTTCTAAAGAATGATGATCTTGAACAAGTCCTGAGTGTCTTGGGCGATATCATCGGTTTCGATTACAAGAAGAACGGAACAAACATCGAATTAACCATCACCCCCTAATTACCAACGCCCATGAAGAAAAAAGAGAACCGGGCAGCAGCTTGAGACCCTCTACCCGGTTCTTGAAACATTAACCGACATTAAACCGTGAAGTAAAATGAAGTATTAACATACAAATGTACAATAATGAACCGAATAACCACTAACCGAAAGGGATGTAAAACTGCCCTTTTTCTATTTTTTGCTTTTCTCACATGTAGCCTCCCGGCACAAAACATTGAGAAACGAATAACCATACTCAATAAAAATATCTCTTTAAAAGAAGCCTTCCTGCAAATAGAGCAGCAAACCGGATATAGCGTTGCCTACCAACAATCCAATCTGAACATCGACAAGAAGATATCATTGGACTTGAACGAAGCAAGCATCGATCAGACCATCACAAGAATCCTGAAAGGTACCGGATACATCTACCGAATAAAAGGCTACCACATCATCATCTCCCTGCCCGAGGGAAAACAGAAAGCAACCCGGGAAACCACACAAGAACTAACTCAAACCATAAGAGGCATTGTCATAGACTCCCAAACAAAAAGCCCCATCGAATTTGCAACGGTCATCATACAGCAAGGAGGTTCCGCAGGTACAGTGACCGATAGCTTGGGACGATTTCGGATCAACAATGTCCCCATAGGAAGATACAACATACAGACTTCTTATGTAGGTTATCATACAAACCTCGTCAATGGCATACCGGTGACTTCCTCCAAAGAAATCTATTTGGAGATACCATTGGATGAGAATATACAAAGCCTGAATGAGATCGTCGTACAACCGGAAGTGCGCAAAGACAAGCCCCTGAACGCCATGGCCCTGACCGGTGGACGCATGATAAGTATGGAAGAGGCCGGACGTTTTGCCAATGGCTTCGACGACCCTGCCCGGCTGAGTTCCGCCTTTGCCGGTGTAGCGGGAGATGTAGGAACCAATGCTGTAGCCATCCGTGGAAATGCTCCCCAGTTTACCCAATGGAGGCTGGAAGGAGTCGAGATTCCCAATCCTACTCACTTTGCCGATTTATCGGGATTGGGCGGTGGTTTCCTGTCTGCACTGAGCACGCAAGTCATGGGTAATTCCGATTTCTACAATGGCGCTTTCCCGGCAGAGTACAACAATGCCTTGTCCGGCATATTCGACATGCACCTGCGCAACGGCAATAATCAGAAATACGAGCATACCTTCCAACTGGGGCTTTTGGGTATCGACCTCGCTTCCGAAGGGCCTATCAGCAAGAAGCAAGGCAGTTCCTATATCTTCAACTACCGATTTTCCACCACTTCGCTGGCAACGGGCAATGATATCAATCTGAAATACCAGGATCTTTCTTTCAAGCTGAATTTCCCTACAAAGCGGGCAGGCACTTTCTCCGTTTGGGGATTAGGACTGATTGACCGCAACAAGGATGATTTTGAGGAACGGAGCGAATGGAAAGACCTGGGAAGCAGACAAGCCGGCAGCAACAAACTGAACAAGTTGGCAGGCGGATTAACGCATCAATATGCCATTAATGAGACTGCTTACCTCCGTTCTTCGATAGCCGCCACTTACACCAAAGATCACATGCTGGTAGACCAGTTGACCCAAGCCGATAATGACCTCATCCATGTAGGAGATATTCAGAACTCAAAGTGGGACGTGGTATTCAATTCTTATCTGAACAAGAAGTTCGGCACCCGACACACCAACCGGACCGGCATCACCCTTACCGGACTGAAGTATGACCTCGATTATAAAGTCAGCCCTTATGTCGGCCTTGACCTCCCCATGGAGCAAATATCAAAAGGTAGTGGAGAAAGTGCCCTGCTTTCAGCCTACAGCAATTCCGTTATCAACTTAAACAACTATTGGAGTACTAGCGTGGGAATCAACGCCCAATACTTCACTCTCAACAAGAACTGGTCTGTTGAACCCCGCGCCGCCCTAAAATGGAAACCGAACAACAAACATGCTTTTGCAATAGCCTACGGACTGCATAGCCGCCGTGAAAAGCTGGATTACTATTTCATCGAGAAGGAAATCAATGGTAAAACCATATCCAACAAATACCTCGATTTCTCCAAGGCCCACCACTTCGGATTGACATACGACTGGAATATCAACCCCTACCTCCATCTGAAAGTAGAACCTTACTATCAGTACCTCTTCCACCTTCCCGTTGAAATGAACTCTTCCTTCTCCATCGTCAATCACGAAGATTTCTACCTCGATCGGCTCTTGGTAAACAAAGGACTGGGACGCAACTACGGCGTAGACATCACCCTGGAACAGTATATACGGAATGGCTTTTACTATATGCTGACCGGCTCGGTATTCAAATCAAAATACAAAGGCGGCGACGGCATCTGGCGCAATACCCGTATGGATAAAGGCTACATGCTGAACCTGCTAGCCGGCAAAGAATGGATAGTAGGAAAGCGCAGGCAGAATGTACTCGGCCTCAACGGGCGTGTCTTCCTTCAGGGAGGAAGCCGATATACTCCCGTAAATGAAGTGGAAAGTATGGAAAAACATGAGATTATTTTCGATGAGACGCAGGCATTCAGCAAAAGGTTCAGCCCGGCAGTAAATGGGGATATATCCTTGAGTTACCGGATAAACAAGAAGAAGGTTTCACACGAATTCTCTGTAAAGATACTCAACATAGGCATGCGCACAGGTATGCACTTCTATGAGTATGACGAGCGCAACGGAAAGATAAAACAAGAAGACGGGATGGGGCTGATTCCGAATATCAGTTACAAGATATACTTCTAAGATGAGGCTGTAAATATCAGATAAAATAGGGCTACACCTTTTGGACTAAATAGTGTAGCCCTATTCAGTCAAGGTATTATTATATGTTTCCCCTCAGGAGTAATGACTACAGAACCCGTTTTAATATAGTGCTTGCCATCCGAAGTAACTATCACTTGGGTACCACTATCCTTACCGGAAGAACCTTTTTTCTCATTCACAGAGTTTACTGTATTTGAAGATGGTGCAGGACAGGGTTTCTCCAAATAGCTCTCCATCTCCGTTACTTTTCCTTTTTGAAACTTTACTTTAACAACAGACCATCCGGGAGCAGTCAATGCCCGAAAGGTCAAGGTTTCTCCCTCATTGTTAAAATCACGAAAAGACGGATCTCCTAAAACTGTGGTCACTTCCCCAAGAGTCATCCCCGGTTCAATACTACTCAATTGTTTGTAGTTGAATCCGTAGCTGTTGTAGAAGCCACAACTCGATAACAAGATTGCCAAAAGCAGTAATAAAAAGACTGATAACTTATCCATAATAGCATGTTTTAGTGTTAATCAATGACACAAATGTAACATGATGAAACCCTACTCCACAGTAGTTTTCTCTATTCGTGGATAGGAATATCCCTATATTTTGATACCTTTGTACTCCCGATATTAAAACGGTACAGCTACCCTATGAATAGATATAAAGCGACAAATACTATCTGCCCAAGCATATTCCTTCTCCTGCTTTTTTGGACATTAACCCTGCAAACAACGTCTGCACAGCTCAGATACAAAAATACTGATGAGCCATCTCTTCCGAAGAAGTACACCCAACTAAAAAAAGGTGATACGCTCTCCATATACCGAATGTTGAAAGAAGGCATCCCGGTGGATGCAATCGACCAGCGGGGACGCACCCTGCTGATGCAGAAAGCACTTGAAGGAGACACCGTATGCCTGAACTACCTCATAAAAGCGGGAGCCGATATAGACAAACGACACAGGGCGGGCGATGTCTCGGAGCATCTTTATACCGCCCTGGACTATGCCATCATAGGAAAGCAAAAGAGAACCATCGACTTCCTGCGTCGTAACGGTGCGCTTTGGGAAGAAGAACGACAAAAGACTTTCAATACCGTATGGAAATTAGACAATGTAATTGATGCAGACATGTTGGATTACATTCTGACCAAAGGCGCCCGGTTGGACGAAGCAGAGAAATTCCGCTTGCTAATAAGGTATGTCACTATGCCGTCAAATATTTATATGCAACGGAAAATCGTGCAAATCTGCTTGCGCGACACACTGGAAATAACCCCACAGAAAGTTCAACCTTATCTCAATAAATGGGAAAAGCTCGATGCAAACGAAGTATCCGACAGGATTATCAAACTACAAGAAGAAATGGAACTCCGTGACCTCCCCCGACGCAAAGCATTAGTACAGGATAGCCTGCAACGCCTCATGGCCGAAGGGAAAGAAGACACACTGCACTATAC
>JAEXAJ010000123.1 GCA_023458215.1 Bacteroidota bacterium | reverse complement strand
ATATTTGCCCCAAATGAGAAACACTAAAATTATATTATAAAATTATGGAAATTAAGAAATCACCTAAGGCAGACTTGGAGAACAAGAAGTCAACATGGCTGCTTGTCGGTTATGTGATTGTGCTCGCATTCATGTTCGTCGCATTCGAATGGACGAAGCGTGATATCAAGATTGATACGAGTCAGGCCATATCCGACCTGTTTTTTGAAGAGGAAGTAATTCCTATTACAGAACAACCGGAAGTGGTTGCTCCTCCTCCTCCTGAGGCTCCTTCAATTGCTGAAACATTGACAATTGTAGACGATGATGCTAATGTTGAGGAAACTGCAATTGCTTCAAGTGAAGAGACTGGCCAGAAAGTTGAAATCAAGTATGTGCCTGTTGCTGTTGTTGAAGATGAACCGGAAGAACAAACAATCTTTGAGGTTGTAGAACAAATGCCTGAGTTCCCGGATGGTGGTATGGCAGGTCTGATGCAATATCTGAGCAAGAATATCAAATATCCTACGATTGCACAGGAAAACGGTACGCAAGGTCGTGTAACTGTACAGTTTGTGGTTAACAAGGATGGTAGTATCGTTGATGCTAAGGTATTAAGAGGTGTTGACCCCTATTTGGATAAAGAAGCAATCCGTGTGATTAACACCATGCCGAAATGGAAACCGGGTATGCAACGCGGTAAACCAGTACGTGTTAAATATACTGTGCCTGTAATGTTTAGATTGCAGTAATAAAATACTAAAAATAGGAGAGAGGCTGCCGAAGAAGCAGCCTCTTTTCATTCCCAGCTATTCTTAAATTCAATAACTATGTTTACAGTTCCTGAACTTCTCGAAAAAATAAATTATCATATAACCAATTTAAAGTTCGACCGTACTCCACAAGGCTTATACGATCCGGTCACTTATGTATTGTCAATGGGTGGCAAAAGAATCCGTCCGGTATTAATGTTGATGGCATATAATCTGTATAAAGAAGATGTGACTCGTATCTTTGGTCCGGCAACCGGTATTGAAGTATATCATAACTATACTCTTTTGCATGATGATTTAATGGATCGCGCTGATCGCCGGCGTGGCAAAGAAACCGTACATAAAGTTTGGAATGACAATACAGCCATCTTATCTGGTGACGCCATGTTGGTATTGGCATATCAGTTTATGGCTCAATGTCCGGTAGAACATTTGAAGGATGTGATGGACTTATTTAGTTTGACGGCGTTGGAAATATGTGAAGGTCAGCAGCTGGATATGGAGTTTGAACAACGAAAAGATGTGACGGAAGAGGAATATTTGGAAATGATTCGACTGAAAACTTCTGTACTATTGGCAGTTAGTTTAAAAATCGGTGCCTTATTAGGAGGTGCTTCTTCTGAGGATGCCGAGCGATTGTATGATTTCGGAATGAATTTAGGAGTAGCATTTCAGCTGAAAGATGATTTGCTGGATGTTTATGGTGATGCTGCGGTCTTCGGAAAGAATATCGGAGGTGATATTCTTTGTAATAAGAAAACTTATATGCTGATTAAAGCATTCGAGCATGCAAACGATGAGCAGTTGCGCCAATTGACCGATTGGATAAATGCCGACTCTTTCGATCCTGCCGAAAAAATAGCATCGGTGACCGAACTTTATAATCAGATTGGAATAAAAGAACTTTGTGAAAAGAAGATTACTGAGTATAGCGAAAGAGCTATGAAGAGTCTCATTGCTGTAAAAGTGACCGCTGAAAAGAAGAATGAATTGGAAAAATTAATGAAAGATTTAATGCACCGGGAAGTGTAGTAATCTATATCTGAAAATATGCCCTATCGAAGATTGCCAAATACGGATCAAGCCAGAATACGAGCATTGAAAGCAGTGGTCGTAAAGACTGATGTATATAATATGTATGATTTGGCTGTTTCTTTAAAGACAATAACGGATGCGAGGAATTTTCTTATGAAATTTGAAGCAGCCCAAAATTATTATGTTGAGTGTTTCGAACGCCAGTCAAAAGCAGGGCGTAAACATCAGGCTAATGTTAAAACGGCTCGTTTGTATATCTCTCATTTTATTCAAGTGCTGAATTTGGCTGTTATACGCGCTGAAGTCCGAGTATCCCACAAAGAATATTACGGACTCGATGTGAAAAATAATAATGTGCCCGATTTGTCGGCAGAAACTGCGTTAGTAGAATGGGGGCGCAGAATTATTGAGGGAGAGAATAAGCGTATATCCCAGGGAGGTATTCCTATTTATAATCCAACTATTGCTAAAGTACGGGTACATTACGATATCTTTATGGATAGTTATGAGAAGCAAAAAAACTTTCAGACATTGACAACGAGAAGTTTGGAAACGTTGGCATCCATGCGTGCTAAAGCAGATGAACTGATTTTGGATATTTGGAACCAAGTAGAGAAGAAGTTTGAGGATATAACCCCGAACGAGAAACGGTTGAATTTATGTCGCGAATACGGGTTGATATACTATTACCGTACTGGCGAAAAACGTAATGAAGAGATTGAAGAATGAAACTAGTAGATTCGCATTCCCACCTTTTTTTAGAAGAGTTTACTGAAGATTTGGCACAGGTGATCGTGCGGGCACGTGAAGCTGGGGTTACTCATGTTTTCATGCCGAATATAGATAGTACAACGATTGAACCTATGCTTCGCGTCTGTTCGGAATACAAAGATTATTGTTATCCGATGATAGGATTACATCCCACTTCGGTGAATGCAGATTATGAGAAAGAATTGGAGGTTGTAGCAAAAGAATTGGCATCACCAAATGAGTATGTGGCGGTTGGTGAAATCGGCATGGATTTGTATTGGGATAAGACTTTTTTGAAGGAGCAACAAATTGTTTTAGATAGGCAAATAAAATGGGCTTTAGAATACAATCTGCCTGTTGTAATCCATTGCCGCGAAGCTTTTGATTATATATATAAGGTATTGGAGCCCTATAAATCGACTTCTTTACGAGGAATTTTTCATAGTTTTACAGGAACCTCTAAAGAGGCGGAATGTATCATGGAGTTTCCTAATTTCCTAATCGGTATAAATGGAGTTGTTACTTTTAAAAAATCCACTTTACCGGAAGTCTTGAAAAGCATTCCGTTGAACCGTATCGTGCTCGAAACCGACTCTCCTTATCTGACTCCGGTTCCTAACAGAGGGAAAAGAAATGAGAGTGCCAATGTAAAAGATACCTTAATAAAAGTTTCTCAAGTATACTGTGAATCCCCTGAAATGGTGGCGCAGACGACCTCAGAAAACGCATTAAAAGTGTTTGGAATACTCAAATAAGGTCTTGCAGGTTTTAAAGTTTATTAATTTTGAGATTTTATTCAAGATAAAAAGGGGAGAAAGAAGCGGAAGAACAAAAAAAAGAATACATTTGTAGCTGAAAACGCTTGTGGTTCGCATTTTTTTTGTAATTTGCACCCGATTTCAGAGGAGGCGTCTATTGGAGAGATGCTCGAGTGGTTGAAGAGGCACGCCTGGAAAGCGTGTATACTCCTAAAGGGTATCCGGGGTTCGAATCCCCGTCTCT
>JAEXAJ010000122.1 GCA_023458215.1 Bacteroidota bacterium | reverse complement strand
AGATTATCCCGAAGCCCGGATTTTGGGTCACAACCAGCTAAGCAAAAGCGTACACAAAGCATGTCCCTGTTTCGACGCCAAAACTGAATACAGAGAGCTCTAAAGCTCTATCGGCTTCTCTTTCCTTTCAGCACAATGTTTCCCACAGCTTTCCAAAAGTAACACCAATCCGTGCGGAAAGGATTCTCCATATAGGACTTCAGGTAACGCATCTCACTTTCTTGTATCTCTGCCAATGTTTCGGGCATATCGGCATAGAATGGAGGAAGTAGCCCCGGTTTGGTTTGAGTGCGCAACTCCTGAAGTTCTTTAGAATAAAGGCCAAAATAATGTTCGCTGAGCGGACGTACCCCCACCAATTTCAAATCTCCTTTTATCCAATTGACAATCATTGGCAATTCATCCAGCCATGTCTTCCTCAGAAATTTGCCTACAAAATTTACACGATAATCTCGGGCTATCTTACCACCCGCACACAATCCTTCTTGCTGGTATATGTAGGGTTGTAAATATTCCGAATAGGCATACATCGTCCTCAACTTATAGACTTCGATCATTTTGCCTCCTTTGCCTCTCCTCTTGAGGCGGATCAATACCCCGTTGGAAGGTTTGTCATTGCAAACAGGCTCTTTCACTTTAGTAGCGATCACATAATATTCGTCTTGAGTCACCTCTTCGTGAACCAGTTCGAAACCGGCCCGATAGAGCCTGCCCAACATCTCGACACGGGTAAGTACATGTAACTGCCCTCGCGTACACCAGTAGTACAGCTCCCTCGTAAATGCCAGTTTGGGCATAACCCTGTTACAACAATAGTCCGCCAAACAGAGGAAATAGGAAAGGAATGCCGGAAACCGCCGCATGATTTTTTTCCTGCGCATGGCAGCAGTAGTACAATGGCAAGCTATATAGGCGCCATTGTCTAAACAGAAATTGGTGCAGGAAAGAAATCTGTCGAGGTCATGTACGTGATTCAGGGAGTACAAATGAATAATCAACTGAGGAGTGCGGGTTTTAAGCTCCAGCACCTCGTCCGACCATGGGGTATCGAGTAAAACAGTATTTACAGAGAAAGCATTACTGTTTGTCTTTATCTGCTCAAGAAGCTGTTGATAATTTTTCGAATCGCGTGTTACGGCCAGCAACCTGGAAATATCTCTATTCTTCGTTACATCCATTAACCGTTAACTATTTCGCACTATTTATCAATTCACAAACAGTATCTATTTCCTCTTCGGTGATATAAGGATGGATAGGCAGTGAAAGCACTGTATCACAAAGCTGCTGCGTCACCGGGCAACAATGAATGGAAGCATCCAAAGCCTTGTAAGCCGTCTGTCCGTGCATAGGAGTGGGATAATAAACCATTGTGGGAATGCCCTGATCCTTCAAACGGGCTTGTAGCGCATCACGTTCTTCCTTACTGCCCAGCCGGATGGTGTATTGCGCCCAACTGGAATAATATCCTTCGGGAACAACCGGTGTCTTCACCCCGCCTTGCAATTTTTCGGTGTACCGGGCGGCAGCTTTATTGATGTCGTCAAGTTCGTATTTGCTGAAAGCATTGAACTTAACCTTCAAGATAGCCGCCTGTAAGGTATCGAGACGGGAGTTCATACCGATGCGCACGTTGTCGTACTTAAACATCCCTTTACCATGCACCCGGTAGGAATCGGCCAAAGCAGCCCACTCGTCATTGTCGGTAAACAGAGCTCCGCCGTCGCCGTAACAACCCAAAGGCTTGGCGGGAAAGAACGAGGTGGTGGATATATCGCCGAAACTACAAGCGCGTTTGCCATTAATGGCTCCGCCAAAGCCTTGCGCACCGTCTTCCAGTATGAGCAGTCCGCATGTATCGGCTATCTTCCGGATAGCGGGATAGTTGGCAGGAAGACCGAATAAATCGACAGTAATAATTACTTTCGGAGTAAGTTTACCCTCGGCAAGGACAATCTCAATCTTTTGTTCCAGATCGGCAGGATCCATGTTGAAGGTATTTCTATCGACATCGACAAAGACGGGAGTCGCCCCCTCGAGGGAGATGACTTCGGCAGAAGAAAAGAAAGTGAAGTCGGGCACAAAAACAGCATCTCCCGCTCCCACACCCCATACTTTCAGGGCGAGGGTAAGCGCATCCGTACCATTGGCACAAGACACGCAATGCTTCACACCTACATACGTTGCCAGCTCGGCTTCGAGTTCTTTCACCGGCTTGCCCATGATGAAGGCGGCGGAACCTGCTACATCCAGCATAGCAGTATCTATTTCGTGTTTCAGTACTTGGTACTGTTTCTTTAAATCTCTGAATTGCATTTGGTTAATTGATTATTAGTAGTTGATAATTGATAATTACGACCACAATGGCAGGCAAGTGATTCGTCCAAGCGACTGCCACATTCGCACACCCACCCTATTTGACGGGCGGGAACGCCTGCCATGAGCGCAAAGTCTTTCACATCCCGGGTAACTACGGCTCCGGCGGCAATCAGCGCGCTTCTGCCCACTGTGTGTCCGCAAACCACTGTGGAGTTGGCTCCCAAGGAGGCACCTTCTTTTATCAGTGTCCGGGCATATACGCCGTGAACGGGGAAATGGGCGCGCGGAGTGCCGACGTTGGTAAACACACAAGAAGGACCGCAAAATACATTGTCTTCCAGCTCCACGCCTTCGTAAACCGATACATTGTTCTGGATGCGAACTCCATTGCCTACCTTGACGTTGCAGGCTATATTTACATTCTGCCCCAACGAACAATGGCTACCTATCACCGCCCCTTTCTGTACATGCGAGAAGTGCCAGATCTTGGTACCCTCGCCTATCTGCGCACCCTCATCGACAAAACTGCTGGGGTGGATAAAGCATTCTTTCTTGTTTTCCATTATCGTTCTATTGTTTGCTGTACGGTTTCAAGCACTTTCACTACTTCGTAACCTGCCTGGCCGTTGTTAATGTCTATAGTAGAGTCGAGATGCTCCGCAAAATACTTCAACTCCTCTTCGAGAGGCATTTTCCTTTCATAAGAAATGATTTCGTCGGGAGCCTCGATCTTCACGGGAAGGCCGTTTTCAAAATCAATCCGTTTATTATAAAAGTGTATTTCCTTCTCCCCGGTAGCATCATCAAACGAAATCATGCCCTTGCTGCCCACCACCACTAATAGCTGCTGCTTATAGGGATGGAGCCACGACACGTAGATGTGGGCATGCACGTTGTGCGGATATTCCAATAGGGTCATGGTACTGTCGTAAACCTTATCTTGCAGGAACTTGCTTCCTCTAGCCTCTATGCGGCAAGCAGAACTGCCCGTCAGATAATCGAGCACAGAGATGTCATGAGGAGCGAAAGAGGAGAACACACTCTCTTCGGTACGCACAGTACCCAGGTTCAGGCGGTGGGAATAAAGGTAAAAGAGTTTCCCCAGCCTACCACTGTCTATCACTTCCTTTATTCTGCGAAAGGCGGGATGAAACAGCAGCACATGCCCCACCATCAGGCGCGCACCCGTCTGCTTGGCAAGATTCACCAGTTCCGCCGACTGTGCCGCGGTTAGCGTCATCGGCTTCTCCATCATCACATTCAACCCTTTTCCTATCAACTTCAGCCCTACCGGATAATGAAGTTCGGCGGGAAGAGCCACGGTATATCCGTCATACTTGCAGGCAATGGCTTCATCGACTTCCGTATGTCCCTTTATGCCGGGATATTGCTCCAGAAACTCATCCAATCTTTTAGGGTCGGTTTCTACGACAGCTGCCAGGCAACCCATGCCGGACAAGGTTTTGATATGATTCTTTCCCCATCTGCCGGCGCCTATTACACATATTTTCTTTTCCATGGTATCGTACTAAAGTACCTCTATATTCTGTCTGTTCTTTACTTCCTTCATTACATTCTTTGTGTCGAAAACAGCTTTAGCGTGTTGCTGCACAAAATTATAATCGACATTTGTATGAGCGGCGGTCACCACTGCCAGATCGACGCCTTGCAACAAGCCGGCAGTCAAGGTTTCACCTTTATGCAATACACCATCCTGCTTATATTCGGGGATGTAAGGGTCGTAAAACAAAACGAATGCCCCCGTCTTCCGTAACTCCTGAATGACCCTGATGGCAGGGCTTTCGCGATAGTCGTCGATGTCTTGCTTGTAGGCTATGCCAATAATCAGGATGCGGGCGCCATTGAGGGCTTTCTGATGGCGGTTGAGTATCTTTCCGCAACGTTCTACGGTATATTCGGGCATGCGGTCGTTTATCATCATGGACGACTCTATCATAGATGTATGAAAGCCATATTCGCGGGCTTTCCAGCTAAGATAATAAGGGTCTAAGGGGATGCAGTGTCCGCCCAAACCCGGTCCGGGATAGAACGGGGTAAAGCCGAAAGGTTTGGTCTTGGCAGCTTCTATCACTTCCCACAGGTCAATGCCCATGCGGTTGCAAAGAATGGCCAGTTCATTAATGAGTCCGATATTGACATTGCGGTAGGTATTTTCCAGTATCTTGGTCATTTCGGCCACGGCAGGCGAAGATACCGTATGTACTTTGTCGCTAAGAACAGCTCCATACATGGCTGCAATCACTTCCCTGGCATCATCACCAACGGCTCCCACTACTTTCGGAGTATTCTTGGTCTTATAAATAAGATTTCCCGGATCAACTCTTTCGGGCGAAAAACCCAAGTAGAAATCTTTGCCGCACTTCAATCCCGATCCTTCTTCAAGGATGGGCCTGATAAGCTCTTCGGTGGTTCCGGGATAAGTGGTAGACTCCAAAACTACCATTGTATCTTTCGTGAGATATCCGGCAATAGCTTTCGCCGAATTTTCCACATAACTAATGTCGGGCTGCTGATGGGCATCCAAGGGTGTAGGTACACAAATAGCAATGAAATCGACATTACTTATAAATGAGAAATCGGTAGTAGCCGAAAGCAATCCGTTTTTCACTAGCTGTGCCAGTTCGGTATCCACCACATCACCGATGTAGTTGTGTCCGGCATTCACCATCTTTGTTTTTTCATCCTGCACATCGAAACCGATGGTCTTGAATCCGGCTTTTGCCTTTTCTACAGCAAGGGGCAAACCGACATAACCCAAACCGACAACGCCTACAGTAATTTTCCTCTCAGCTATCAGCGAGAGTAGTTTTTCTTTCATTTGATTGTGTTTTAAAATGATCTTCCTTTATTGAATAACTTCGCAATACCAGCGTGAGATGCGCATTATGATTCCAACACCTGCCAGTGTTTTGATAAAATAGAAGTTGTTTTTAATGCGATGCAATTTGCCTGTTATACCAGCGAATTGCCCGTGAATAATGCGGACTGATTTACCCGGTTTAGCTTCGGCTTCCTCGTGAGTGATAAACTTTTTACATTCAAAATTCGGGTCGCACAATATCCGAAATTCAGTCATTTGGCAATCGGGAATCTCGTAACATTTAGCAGAATGTGCTTCGCGGAGCACGCTCAGTGAAATAGGACACTCCTGCAACATCCTGAGTATAGACTTCTGAGACTCGTCCTTCAAGAGAAAAATGAGGTTGTGCACAACAGGAACAAGTACACGCTTCACTTCTCCTTCACGTACCCTTTTCTCCGCATAGGTCATCGGAACAAAATGAACTTTTTTCTTTTCTTTCAAAAAGTCCCTGATCTTCAGCTCCTGGCAATTGAAAGTACGAAGGACATACCAAACGTCGGAACTTTTTTGATTATTAGAAACCTCTTGATTAACCATAAAATACCTTATTGTTTTGTTTGCTTTGTTTGCTCTAGTTATTCTATTTTTTCCATATCACTAAAGATAATACTTCCTCTTCCGGTATGCATTACGCATATCGTAATAAATATTTACATTAAGGATATAGCCTTTCTATGCCACCTCTGTACAAGAGGCGCAAATAAATCAAGTATCTACAAATCAAATGATTATAATATACAATTATAAGGAAGGATGTGTTTTTCCAAAAAAAAATAAAAAAAAGAATTCTCTTTATTTCATTTTTCTATTTGATTTACATACTTTTGTCGTTGCTATAGTGCTCTATTCTTATTCTGTGAGTTTAACTCTTGTACAGAGGTGCACTCTCTAATACTCCTTTTAATATTTTCCTATTCGCGGCATTCTGCTTGTCGTTTCCAATATCCTTCACATAAATTTGTGTTGTTTTCATATTGGTATGCCCCAATGCCTGCGATATAACAGGCATATCAACCATAGAATGGAAAGCCAACGTAGCCCAAGTGTGCCGGGCTACATAAGAGGAAAGACGCATTCCAACTCCCGCTTTTTCACCCAATTCATTTAGTGTCTTATTAAAAGAAGAGAACTTCCGTTGGTACTCTTTATAAGCGGAATCAACATCCGAAGAAGTAAGAAAAGGAAAGACATAATCGCGAGTATCCGATTTATAACGCTCTATAATTTCGGCGATACAAGGTTCAATTTTTATTTGTACAAATTGATTCGTCTTACGTCGATAATAAGAAAAACTCCCATCTTTTATCTGTGTCTTTTTAAAGAAAGCAACATCAATAAAAGGCATACCGCAAGCATAAAAGCAAAACAAGAAAATGTCACGTACCAACTGCATAAATGACCCCGGCTCCAGATCAACTTCACGCAACTTGCAAATGTCGGCTATTCCTATAGAACGCTTGCGGGTACGGGCAATGCCCGTAAAAACATTGCGGAATGGATTACTCTGCACTACAAGGTTGCATTCTACTGCCTTATTATAAATAGAACGTAATGAACGCATGTAGCAAGAAAGTGTATTCTTATTGACTTGTCCTTGCAACCATCTGCCATACTCTTCTATCAAATGACTGTCTATGTCAGAAAGAGGAAGTTGCTTTCCATCATAATACTTAGCAAAGGAACGCAGAGCAGTAGTGTAATTGTCGGCTGTACTATGCTGATGCCTCTCACGAGCCTGCGCAATTTCTTCTTCCGCATATACAAAGAAACATTTTGAAGTACTTTGAACCGGTATTTCCTCATTCTCACCTTCATCTTTAACTTCCGGAGTGCCCTTCCGGTAGACATGCACATGCATGCTAAAACTAATTTTCAACATCATAATATATAGTATTAATAGTTACAAGCTAAAAAAACGGGAAAGCTAAAAAAAAGTTTCCATAGTTTTCCTGAACCGATGTTTTTTTCGTAACTTTACACTCTCGAAAAGTATAAAAAAGAATTCAACGATATGGAAAACAGAAGTTTAGTCACCATTGCCGAACACTCCAAGGAAAAAATCCTTTATATGCTCGAAATGGCCAAAGAGTTTGAAGCACATCCTAACCGGCACTTACTGGACGGGAAAGTAGTGGCCACCCTATTTTTCGAGCCATCTACCCGTACCAGGCTTAGCTTTGAAACAGCTGCCAACCGTTTAGGAGCACGTGTCATAGGTTTCAGCGACCCGAAAGCTACCAGTTCGTCGAAGGGTGAAACACTGAAAGATACCATCAAAATGGTGAGCAACTACGCCGATATCATCGTGATGCGTCACCACCTCGAAGGAGCCGCACGCTATGCCAGCGAAGTAACCACCATCCCTATCGTCAATGCCGGAGACGGAGCCAACCAGCATCCGTCGCAAACCATGCTCGACCTCTACTCTATCTACAAAACCCAAGGTACACTGGAGAACCTGAATATCTTTCTGGTAGGCGATTTGAAATACGGACGTACCGTCCACTCTCTGCTGATGGCGATGCGTCACTTTAACCCCACCTTCCACTTCATCGCTCCGGACGAGCTGAAGATGCCCGAAGAGTACAAGATTTATTGCCGTGAGCATAACATCAAATATGTGGAGCACACCGATTTTTCTGAAGAAGTCATTGCCGATGCAGACATCTTATACATGACTCGTGTACAGCGTGAACGCTTTACCGACCTCATGGAATACGAACGGGTGAAAAACGTGTACATCCTGCGCCATAAAATGCTGGAACATACCCGTCCCAATCTGCGCATTTTGCATCCGCTGCCTCGTGTTAACGAGATTGCTTACGATGTGGACGAAAGCCCCAAGGCTTATTATTTCCAACAAGCTCAGAATGGCTTATATGCTCGTGAAGCTATTCTCTGTGATGTTTTGGGAATTACTCTGGATGAAGTGAAAATCAGTGAGTAACGATTAGTGGTTAGTGATTAAATACAATCAAAATGAACGAAAAAAATCAAGAATTGCAGGTTGCCGCACTCGAAAACGGTACTGTTATTGACCATATCCCTTCCGGGAATCTGTTTACAGTAGTCTCTCTGCTGGGACTGGAACACATGCCCAACAACATTACCATCGGCTTCAATCTCAAAAGTAAGAAGCTGGGCACAAAAGGTATTATCAAAATTGCCGATAAGTTCTTCTGCGATGAAGAAATAAACCGCATTGCCGTAGTAGCTCCCAACGTTAAACTGAACATTATCCGCGATTACGAAGTAGTAGAAAAACGTGAAGTCAGTCTGCCGGACGAATTGCGTGGTATTGTGAAATGCGCCAACCCCAAGTGCATTACGAACAACGAGCCGATGCCGACCTTGTTCCATGTAATCGACAAAGATAATTGCGTGATCCGTTGCCACTATTGCGAAAAGGAACAAGCAAGAAAGGATATTGAAATTATTTAGTTTAGCGTGAATTCGATGAATTTGAGTTGCATCAGTAGAGTAACCAAATTCATCAAACTGACGTTCTGTTATACTCAACTATCAATTAGAAAAGTGAAAGAAGACTGGAAACCCGGAACAATGATTTATCCGTTACCTGCCGTCTTGGTAAGTTGCGGAAGCACTCCGGAGGAATTTAACATACTGACTGTAGCATGGACGGGGACGATTTGTACGAACCCGCCCATGTGTTATATTTCCGTACGTCCTGAGCGCCATTCCTACGGCATTATCAAACGGAATATGGAGTTCGTTATTAATCTAACCACCAAAGAGATGGCTCGTGCCACCGATTGGTGTGGTGTCCGCTCCGGCAAAGATTACAATAAATTCGAAGAAATGAGCCTTACTCCGGGTAAATGTACCGTTGTCAGCGCCCCACTCATTGAGGAGTCGCCGCTTTGCATCGAGTGCCGGGTGAAGGAGATTGTAGCACTCGGTTCGCACGATATGTTCATAGCCGACGTGGTGAACGTTCGTGCCGACACCAATCATCTGAACCCGGAAAGCGGAAAACTTGAACTGGCAGAAACCAACCCTTTGGTATATGTGCACGGCGGATATTATGAGTTGGGCGATAAAATCGGCAAATTCGGATGGTCGGTGGAGAAAAAGAAGTGATAGGGTGATAGAAAGGTGATAAAGTGATAAGGTGGTAAAGTGATAAATAAGGATGGGACTAAGACTAATTATTATCAGTGCATGGTTGTTGATGTTCTCTGCTACAGTGTGGGGACAACATCCTTCTGTCCCCGGTACTTACGATGAAGATCATCCTAAAATACGGAATGAACGGACTGTGAATTTTGGTATCAAAGGCGGATTTACTTCTTCCCTGTTTCTGGTTTCCAACTTCAGCATAAACGGCGTTGCCATCGACGAGGTACAGAATAATTATAAGATAGGTTATTTCGGTTCCGTCTTTATGCGGTTGAATGTTGAACGTCATTTTCTGCAACCGGAGATATCTTATAACATCAATCGTTGCAATATCACCTTCGAAAAGCCTTTGCCCGAAGATGCCCCGGTTGGTGCCATTCCCGAAGAAGCTTCCATTACTTCATCTATCCACAGCATTGATATCCCTGTAATATACGGCTATAATATCATTAAAGAAGGCCCATATAGTCTTGCCATATTCGGTGGACCGAAGATACGTTATATTTGGGCGGACAAGAGTGAAGTTACTTTTGACAACTTCGACCAACAGAATATCAAAGAAAAGTTACGCCCGCTGAACCTCAGTCTTACGGCAGGTGTTGCGGTAACGATATCACGTATCTTCTTCGATTTCCGTTACGATATAGGTTTGCATAACATCTCCAAGTGCGTCACTCACGACGTTTCATCCAATGGGAATACGAACGGTGCAACCGACTTGAACAACGAAATCCGCTTCAACCGGCGGGACAATGTACTTAGCTTTTCTTTAGGGGTATTCTTCTAATAATCAGGGAATCATCAAATTCCCCTCCTTGCTCCTTATATTGTTAACCAAAAAAACAGATTTTCATTCAATTTATTCATTTATTTCCTTTAAATTTGTGCGCTTAATAAGAATACACAGATTAATCAAACTTATCTAAGTAAGCAATAATGAAAAGAGACGATTTAATTTTCGATATCATCGAAAAAGAACATCAACGTCAGCTCAAAGGCATTGAACTGATTGCATCAGAGAACTTTGTAAGTGACCAAGTTATGCAGGCTATGGGCTCCTGCCTCACCAACAAGTACGCCGAAGGTTATCCCGGCAAGCGTTACTATGGTGGTTGCGAAGTAGTAGACCAAAGTGAGCAAATTGCCATCGACCGCCTGAAACAAATCTTTGGCGCCGAATGGGCAAACGTGCAACCCCACTCAGGTGCACAAGCCAATGCAGCCGTATTCCTTGCTGTCCTCAACCCGGGTGACAAATTCATGGGATTGAACCTTGCACATGGCGGACACCTTTCTCATGGTTCTTTAGTGAATACTTCCGGTCTTATTTATACCCCATGCGAATACAACCTGAATCAAGAAACAGGTCGTGTAGACTACGATCAGATGGAAGAAGTTGCTTTACGTGAAAAACCGAAAATGATTATCGGCGGTGGTTCGGCTTATTCCCGCGAATGGGATTACAAACGCATGCGCGAAATCGCTGACAAGGTAGGTGCTCTGCTGATGATCGACATGGCTCACCCTGCCGGTCTTATTGCAGCAGGCGAACTGGATAACCCCGTAAAATATGCTCATATCGTGACTTCTACTACCCACAAGACACTGCGTGGTCCTCGTGGTGGTGTTATCATGATGGGTAAAGATTTTCCTAACCCATGGGGTAAGACTACTCCGAAGGGTGAAATCAAGATGATGTCTCAATTGCTAGACTCGGCTGTATTCCCCGGCATTCAAGGTGGTCCGTTGGAACACGTGATTGCAGCCAAAGCGGTTGCTTTCGGTGAAATTCTGGCACCGGAATGGAAAGATTATGCCAAGCAAGTGAAGAAAAACGCCGCCGCATTGGCGCAAGCTTTGATAGACCGTGGCTTTACTATCGTTTCAGGCGGTACAGACAACCACTCCATGCTGGTTGACCTCCGTAGCAAATATCCCGATTTGACCGGTAAAGTAGCCGAAAAAGCATTGGTTTCTGCCGACATCACCGTAAACAAGAATATGGTTCCATTTGATAGCCGTTCTGCTTTCCAAACCTCAGGTATTCGTCTGGGTACTCCCGCCATCACTACTCGTGGTGCTAAAGAAGATCTTATGCTGGAGATAGCCGAAATGATTGAAACCGTTCTTTCTAACGTAGAAAATGAACAAGTAATTGCTGAAGTTCGTGCACGTGTAGGCAAGACGATGGAGAAATATCCGTTGTTTGCTTATTAAATTGAAAATTGAGAAATAAGACTTCTTGCTAAAAATAAAGGCTGCGCATGATTCACTTCATTGCGCAGCCTATTTTTTATTTTCAATTATCAACTTAACTAAGTCCTTCTATATTCCCATCCACAATGTCGATAAACTGTGCTTGCGGCACTTTGGGTAAGCCCGGCATACGGAGTATTTCACCGGCAATGGCAACAATCATTTCGGCACCATTATTGATAACAATGTCTTTGATGTGAAACTCAAAGTTATTGACCGCACCGTATATCTTAGGATCGGCAGAGAAAGAATATTGGGTTTTGGCAATACATACAGGATAATGGGCAATTCCCATCTTTTCAATAAGCTTCATCATCTTGCGTGAAGCACTGCTGTAAGTTACCACACTGGCACCATAAAGGTTGCAAGCTACTTTCTCTATCTTCTGCGACACCGGATCGTTCTCCTCGTAGGCATATTGCAAAGGAGCGGACGGATTCTTTTCAACGGTTTCCACCACAAGGTTAGCCAAATCTATGGCGCCTTCCCCACCCTCGGTAAATGCATTATTAATAGCAAAGCCCACCTGCAAATCTTCCTTGCAATGACGGCGGATCGCTTCTACTTCTTCGTCCGTATCGCTGGCAAAACGGTTGAATGCCACTACCACTGTCTGCCCGAACGAACGAAGGTTGCGCACGTGCTTATCCAAATTGCGAAAACCTTCTCTCAAACCTTCCATATTAGGTTCTTTAATACGATCGAGGCTGACACCACCGTGCATTTTCAATCCTTGCGCAGTAGCAACAATAACAGTTAGCTTAGGCTGTAAACCGCTTTTACGGCATTTGATATCATAGAACTTCTCTGCACCAAGATCGGCACCGAAGCCTGCTTCCGTTATCACATAATCACCGAAAGTCATTGCCATCTTAGTAGCAAGAATAGAATTACAGCCATGCGCAATGTTTGCAAACGGTCCACCGTGAACAAAAGCGGCTGTTCCTTCGGTAGTTTGTACCAAGTTGGGATGAATAGCATCTTTCAATAAAACCGTTATGGCGCCGGCTACTCCCAAATCTTTCACTGTAAATGGTTTGTCATCGTATGTGAAACCGAGAATTATATTCTCGATGCGGCGGCGCAGGTCGTTAATATCTTTCGATAGGCAAAGAATGGCCATAATCTCGGATGCAGGAGTAATATCGAAGCCGGATTCCTGAGTAAGTCCGTTGCTACGAGGACCTAAACCGGTAACAATGCTACGCAAAGATCGGTCGTTCACATCGAGCACACGCCGCCAAATGATTTCTTTCAGTCCGAAACCTTCGGCTTGGTGCTGATAGAGATGATTGTCCAACAAAGCGGATATCATGTTATGTGCCGAAGTAATGGCGTGAAAATCTCCTGTAAAATGCAGGTTGATTTTCTCCATAGGAAGTACCTGGGCATAACCGCCACCTGCCGCACCGCCTTTCATTCCGAAACAAGGTCCGAGTGAAGGCTCGCGCAAAGCAACGATGGCCTTCTTGCCAATCTTGTTCAACCCTAAAGCCAAGCCGATGGAAACGGTTGTCTTTCCAATACCTGCTTTGGTCGCCGTAATAGCTGTTACCAATATCAGGTTACTACGTTTTACTTTCTCCTCATCTATCAGATATTCGGGGATCTTGGCAATATATCGCCCATAATTCTCTACTTCTTCACGAGGAATGCCTATACTCTCTGCAACTTGTTTTATCTTCTTTAGCTCTATGCTGCGAGCTATTTCAATGTCTGATTTCATATAAAGTCTTTTCTTAAAATAACAACATTTCTTTTTAAAAAGTTGCAAAAGTACAAAAAATCCCCCTACTACCTCACTATTTGAAGCGTGAAGTATCTACTTCTTCCCGTTTCTTCTCTTTGTATCCACCGAATTTGTAGGTAAACGAAACCCCGATCTCACGGTAACAACTATAATGGTTGGTCACATTCTGCGTTTCGAAGCGGATGCGTGGAGAAATCTGCCCCGTCTCGAAGATATCGTTGCAATAGAGGTTCACAATTGCTTTGCCTTTAGCCAAGCTATAGCGCAATGCAGCATTCACATTGCCTGATGTGGGCAAGTCATAGATTCCCTGTATAGCCATACTATGTACAAATCCTGTCACGTTCAGCTTCAAATCGGGTTTGGTGGAAAGGGTAAAAGTATTATTCATTTGGGCAATGCCGTAACACTTCTTCCGATTGAAAGGAATGTCCCAATAGTCACCATCCTTCTCATGATGCCATATTCCCATCAAGGTGATACGTGAGCTCAACCATTTCTTTATCGTAAATGGTACAGAGGCCTGTATTCCTGCTTGTTGCTGATAGTCAAAATTCAGATACTTATAGATTTCCACAAGGCGACCAGAGGATTGGTAAAGCGTCTGCGTTGCATAGTCTTTGGTATGGTTAAACCAAGCACTGAAAATATATTTGCTCTTCAAAATATAGGTCATTTTAAAATCATAGTTTTGTGCAGGCTTCAGTAACGGATTGCCATGTATCTCGGAATATCCACCGCCAATGTAAGATATATTATCTTGTACTGCCCAATAGTCGGGATAATCCTTATCACTACTCAATGAAAGTTGCCAAACCTGTCCGGGGGCAGGCATATAGGTAAGGTTGACAGTGGGATACCAATCCCATTGACTCCAAACAGGTGATTTGTAATGTTCCACAGCTAAAGAAGCATCCATCGTAAGTTTATCGCCAAAGCTTTTATTGACCCCCGCATAGAGATTCAAGGTCTGTTCACTGCGGCGGGATTTCATATTGCCGAGGACATCAGAAGTGATTAGTTCGCCGGTTTCCGTATCGTAATAATATTGATAACTATTATCAATACTGGTCGTATAGACGGCACCATAGTTCAAACCCCAGCCGTGTTTCAGGCTATGTTCCTGGGCAAGGAACAACTTCCAACGGTTGATGCGCTGGCAGTCTTCAGTGAGGAAATCGAGTTGTTCGTCTTGCAGGCGGCTATGAAGCAGCTGATCGGAAGGAGAACGATAATAGGTCAGTTCGGCACCTGCTTTCAGCCCGAAGGGAGTACGATAATCGAGGCGTCCGTTATGAAGCCAGTCTGTGCTGTTAGTTAGAGTCTTGGAGAGTTGCGAGCCGGTGATATCCACCCGATTGTGGTATGTGTTGTAGCTACCGTTATAAACAAAGCTCAGTTGATGATCCTTATCGAAATTATAATCTGTGCCCACCCGGAAACTGTGATTATGGGAACGGCTATGGCCCACCTCGTTCGTTGTCATAGGGTGGACCGAGCCGTTCGAGAGAGAATGCATAGCCTCTTTGTCGGTAACGGTGTAATTCCGACCGTGGGTATGCGAGTAAAGAAAATCTGCTGAGAACTTATTCTTGGTGTAGAGCAGGCTGGCTCGCTCTTCAAAACCTTCGCTGTGCCGTTGGCGATATTTGGCATAGAGTTCGCCTTGCCAGGAACCGGAACTGCCTGCCGATTGTTTCAAGGTGATGTTAATCAGTGCGCCGCGTACCTGATAGCGTGCCGGAGCATTGTACATCACCTCTGCACTCTCTATACGACTGGCAGGAATGCTTCGAAGCAAGGCATTTAACTGTTCGGTGCTCAGGGTGCTTACCTTGCCGTCCAGAATTACGGTAACACTTTGTCCTGCCAGTTGCAGCACACCATTCATTTCGGTTACGCCGGGAAGTTCTTTCATGGCATCGTAAGCATTATCTACAGGCTGATTGCTGATCAGGCGGGGCAAATCATAGACCAGTTTGCCGGGTTGTGCTTTTACTATGGGACGCTCGCCGGTTATCATCACTTCGGGCAAACTTTGATAAAGACTATCCAGTCGTGAATCAGTAGTGACAATACTATCAGCGCTGAGTGTACGTTCGTTATCTACAATCTCTTGAGCGGAAAGTTGAGCGCTTATTACGCCAAATGCAATTAAAAGGAAGTAATTATGTCTCATAACAATTCGTTTTATAGGCTCCATTATCTATGGATAAAGTTTCTTTTGTTTTTGTTGTTGCAAAGTACGGCAGAATGTGCTGAATATTGTGTTATCAACGGCTTACGAAGTCTTATCCTGTGTTATCGGAAGTGTTATTTAGTCTTATCATTAGATAGTGCTTACCTAATAAGTTTTTATCTTTGTCCATATAATCACCGAGAACTGAATATGAAACTACCATCCAAATATATCGCCATGCTTGTCATCCTTTCACTCGTTGGCATTTTTACATACCAAGCCTATTGGTTGACAGGACTCTATCAAACGATGCGCAGTGACATGGAACGCAATATCCTCGAAGCCATGCGTATGAGCGATTATAACGAGATGATGTTGCGCGTAGAAAAGATGCAGAAAGATAACAAGGAGCACGGAGAAGTCAGTGTTTCGGCAGGTTATGACGACAACCGCTCTTTTGTGCGAAGCAGCACTACCATCAACCGTGAAGGAAATCCGGGAGATACCGTGCTTTTTATTGATAATACTAAAGATAAGGAGAACGTAAAATGGATGAGTACGGACTCTGCACAAACAGAGTTGACAGAAGCCATCGAAGACTCCAACCGAAGTGCATTGGTAGCTAATAGCGGTCTTGAACTAATGTTACGCAATAAAAACTCCATGATGGAACTGGCTACTTACTTTCAACGAGGATTACACTCCGGACTGGATATCATTACCGAACCCGATGTAGTACTTTACGACAGCTTACTAGCTGACATGCTACAGTATCATGGCATCAATCTACCTTACCGTTTAGAGCATATTCACCGCGGCCGACATTCGGATTCCTCCATAGCATATATTGATACTTTAGCCGTTTTAGGTACGCCCGGCTATATCCCAAGCCCGAAAGCTATTCAATATGACTATTCATTTGATTTGCACGATAACTCGATCTATCGGCTCAAGTTAGAACCAGTCACTTTGTTGGTACTCAAACAGATGTCCGGCATCCTTACAACATCGTTCATCATCTTGATTATCCTCGGCTTCTCTTTTTGGTTCCTGATCCGTACCATCTTAAAGCAAAAGACATTGGAAGAGATGAAAAGCGATTTCACCAACAACATCACCCATGAGCTGAAAACTCCTATCGCAGTGGCGTATGCCGCCAACGATGCCCTGCTCAACTTCAATCAGGCAGAAGATAAAGCGCAACGTGACAAGTACCTGAATATTTGTCAAGAGCAGCTTCAACGCCTTAGCGGACTGGTAGAGCAGATACTCTCCATGAGTATGGAGCGCCGTAAGACTTTCCGCCTGCATCCCGAAGAATTTTCCGTGCACGAAATACTAGAGTCCCTTGTAGAACAACACAAGTTGAAAGCCGATAAGCCCATCCACATCTCAGTGGATATAGAACCCAAAAACCTGACTGTACTCGCCGATCGTACTCATTTGAGTAATATCATCAGTAATCTGATAGATAATGCCATCAAATATTCGGGCGAGGCAGCTGAGGTAAATATTTGTTGTCGTATCGTAGGCACGGAAGAAAACGAACAAACTGAAATTTCCGTCAGCGACCACGGCATAGGTATTGCTGTGGAAAAACAAAAACTTATATTCGACAAATTCTATCGTGTGCCTACAGGCAACCTGCACAATGTAAAAGGTTACGGACTAGGACTGTTTTACATAAAAACAATGGTAGAGAAACATGGAGGCACTATCTCCGTAAAGAGCGAACCGGGGAAAGGGAGTACTTTCATTATCAGATTATAAAAGCATAATTTGCTGAAATATAGAACGAAGGCTATGGACAAAATCAACGTATTACTGGTGGAGGATGAAGAAACCCTCGCCATGATTATCAGAGATACCCTGGAAGGGCAAAACTTCATTATTCACACTGCTGCCGACGGTGAGGAAGGGTTACGCCTGTTTTTCGATATCCGTCCCGACGTGTTAGTGGCAGATGTGATGATGCCCCGAATGGATGGCTTTGAGATGGTGCGCCGTATCCGACAAACAGATAAGCGCACACCCGTATTGTTCCTCACCGCCCGTTCTTCCATCAACGATGTAGTGGAAGGATTTGAGCTGGGCGCCAACGATTATTTAAAGAAGCCATTCGGCATGCAGGAACTTATCATCCGCATCAAAGCACTTGTCGGCAAGGCTTTTTCCTTTACTGACGAGAAGCCGAAGGAAATCACCAGTTTCGAGATAGGTGATTACCGTTTCAACTCCGTATCTCAGCGTCTCACGTACATCGGTACAATAACGTCGGCCAATACCAATATAGAAGTGGAACTTTCCCATCGCGAGTCCGAGATACTGAAACGGTTCTGCGAAAACCGTAATCAGGTAGTCAACACCCAAAACGTATTGCTCGATCTGTGGGGAGACGACAGCTTCTTTAACTCCCGCAGCTTGCACGTTTTCATCACCAAGCTACGTCATAAACTAGCACAAGACGACCGCATCCGCATTGTCAATGTACGCGGGATAGGTTATAAACTGATAGTGAACTAAACATAAAACAAAGCTACTATTTTAGCATTATTCAATTGTTCTTTTTGGTAAGTAATCAGAAATAATGCAAAGAAATTTCCTGAAATAAGAGGAAAAAAGTATCTTTGTTCAGTCCGTTCCTACATGCTCTGGACATAAACTGAAATAGTAGTGAAGATATGAAACGAATATTCATCTGTATTCTTACCTTGGTTGCAGGAATTTCCGCCGCTAGCGCACAGAACGAAATATCTGCCGATAGCCTGCGTACGAAAGCCGTACCTGAAGGTACTTACTCTGACGACATCCCTCCTTCAGACCGAAATCTTATGCCGGATGTGAAGAACTTCGACGGATTCTTACTAGATATGGGGTTGATGAAAATGGCAGCTCCCCAACTTCCCAAATTTACGTTAGAGATACCCGATGCCAGCAAGGACTATAGCCGAATCTTTCAACTGAATCCCGACGTAACTTACTCGCAGGGGCTTTCAAACATATTCTCTCTCAGTAATTCCCAATACTTTAGTTCCAACCCTTTTGGCCTTACCGGCTTTTGGGGTACTCCAACCAATCTGCAAATGGGAAGTTTCAAGCTAAAGAACGGCATGAGTATTCATACGTATGGCGAATACGATAAAGATGGCTGGAAAGTTCGCAATCCTTCCGCCTTGCCTTGGGAAAAGAATAATTTCAAAGGTGCATTCGAACTGAAATCCGCCAATGGCTCGTTCGGAATACGGATTGAGGTGCAACAAGGAAGAAATGGAATGTATTAGAAAAGAAAAAAGACACTATCCATGAGAAAACAAGTATTGATTATAGGCGCCAACGGTTTCACCGGCCGACGCATCCTTGATGATTTATCCCGTAATCTATCTTACCAAGTTACGGGCTGTTCCTTGCACGATGACATTGCTCCCGGTTCGGCAGATTATCATTTTGTCCGCACAGATATATGCGATAACAAGGCTTTGGAAAAACTATTCAAAGAGGTACAGCCAGATGTAGTAATCAACACCTCCGCCCTTTCCGTGCCCGACTATTGCGAGACGCACCACGCAGAAGCGGATGCGATCAATATCACTGCCGTAGAAAATTTGGCTCATCATTGCCGGACATGCAATAGTAGATTGATACATCTCTCTACTGATTTTGTCTTCAGCGGGCGTACAGATAAACTTTATACAGAAGAAGACGCTCCCGCTCCCGTCAATTACTACGGTCATACCAAGTGGGAAGGCGAAAAGCGGATAGCGGCCATTTGTCCCGGTTATGCTATCGTTCGTGTCGTCGTGGTATATGGTGCTGCACTGCCGGGACAACATGGAAATATTCTACAGCTTGTTGCCAACCGATTGAGAAGTAATGAAGAAATCTTTGTCGTTTCCGATCAGTGGCGTACTCCTACCTATGTGGGAGATATATCGCAAGGAGTAGAAAAGTTGATAACGCATCCGCATAACGGTATCTTTCATATTTGCGGAAGCGATTGTCTGACGATTGCCGATATCGCCTATCGTGTGGCAGATGCGCTCGGATTAAACCGTACGCTTATCCGCCCTATCACGACACAAGAAATGGGAGAAAAAACACCACGTCCGCAATTTAGCGGATTAAGTATAGAGAAGGCACAAAAAGAATTAGGATATCAACCCCATACATTAGATGAAGGAATAAAACTTATGTTTGAACTTTAAGAGGAAAATTGCTCTACTAAAAGAAGCTCTTTACAAAGAATTATACTTCTATCAGCCACTTTTTGCACATTACTATATGGATATGAGCTAAATGTGATAAAGTGATTGGGTGATAAAGTGATAGTGGGATAACACCCTGTGGCACATAGCACAGCTACCTTATCACCTTATCACCTACTTTATTACCCTATCACCATTTTGCTTCATTTCTTTCGCTTTATGAACAAAGCGCTTCTACCCTACCTATTCCGCCTACAACCAGATATTAATAAAAATGATTCGATGCTAATAGAAAACTTCTTAGATTCAAAGAGAAAAGTGTCACTCTTTAGTAATTACCATAGGTTCAAAGCTTGCGAACGTATATTTGCAACGCTTGAACATACGTTCGCAAGGCTTGAATATACGTTCGCAAGCTTTGAACGAAGATTGAACTTAAAATAGGCTATAGTTTGAATAAGTTCCTGTCTATAGCATTATGCACAAAACCTTTCCCGCGTAAAGTATAATATCATGCATTACAATAATTCCGGTTCAGCCAACCCTTTTTCTTTTCGATAGGTGCGTACCATCTCAAGGATGAGATCCCCATACTTCTCTACCCCTTTCTTGCCGAAGTAAGGAATGCGTACGAGCATCGTTTTATCCGAAGGTAACAAATTACTGATACCCAAAATAGCTTTTTGTTGAATTACAGTATATACAGGTAACCCTAGTTGTGAAGCTTCTGCATTACGCCACGCCACCAAGCGGTTATAGAGTTCGGGATGCAGTACATCCGACGAAACTTCCGCAACCGGAGCACTCTCTCTCTTTTTGCGTTCCGAAACAGGTTTATCCATTTCTCTCGTTTTGCCTCCCCTACGGCGCAAATCCTCTTTTCCCGAAATAGGTTTTCCTGAATCTTCAATAGATAATATTGCTTTCTGCTTCAAATACTCACCGGTATGGAAACCTTGATTTATAACATAGTCCAGCAAATCATCCTTCAACAGAAAAGAGTCCCTTAGCTCTTCATGCCCATCTTTCAATTTCTTTTTCAGTTCACGATTATCAGCTTCGAGAGGTGCAACCCGCACTAGAGCCATATACAACGGGCGCATCTCTTTTTTAAAGTATTCCGCTCCGGAATGAATGCGAGTCTGCAAAGTCTCATCCGTAGCATAATCCTGTGCCGCATCAATCAGACGGGTGTATTGCAAACTAAACTTTTGGGCAACCTTCGTCACCTTTTCATGAAATCTCTCCGTCTCTTCTTTATATACAGCCAGTTGCCTGGGGAATAGTTTGTATAGATGTTCATCAACAAGCCGTACATATCGCCTTAAAGCTTGCTCTATCGGCTGAAAGTCGAACAGGCCGGATAATAATTCCAAAAAATAAGTTTGCTGCAACGAGCGGAAACGTTTCTCATCCGGTTCGTTTCTTCGTGCTTCGGTCGTAAACACGTCTACCGCATTGTCACTAATAATTGCTCTTGCGGACAAGGGAGCACTAAGCACCAACCCTTCCAACGTTCGGCAACGGCTCAAAGCAACATACGTCTGCCCGTGGGCAAACGAAGCACTGGCGTCGATAATAGCATGTTCAAATGTCAAGCCTTGACTTTTATGAATCGTTATTGCCCAAGCTAGTTTGAGGGGATATTGCCTGAAAGTCCCCTCAATATCTTCCGTGATCTCTTTCGTTTCTTCGTCCAGCACATATTTGGCATTCGTCCATTCCTCTTCTTGCAGCACAAATGATTCGTCACTGTCCTTACTACGCACCTCAATAAAATTCGATGATACATCCATCACCTCTCCGATCATACCGTTATAAAAACGATGATCGCCCGAAGTATCATTCTTCACGAACATGACCTGAGCACCTCGTTTCAATTCCAGCACTTCGTCCGTAGGATAAGAGTATTCGGGGAATTTTCCATCTATCGTTGCACGAAAGGCGAAAGAACGACCGGGAAGCTGTTCCAGTTCGTGGTCGTTGATACGTTGAGCTTGATAGTTATGTGTAACCAATCGGATATATCCTTCTTCTTTGCGAGGTTCAAAGCCGCGAATATATCGGCTGTTCAACGCATTTAGCACTTGTTCGTCACAACGATTTTCCCGTATGCAGTTCAGTAATTTCAGGAAACTACCATCACTTTGACGATAAACGGTTTTCAGTTCGATGGTGCAATGTTCTGTTTGTTTCAACGCTTGGCTGGAGAAGAAGTAAGGCGTTTCGTAGTACTTGCTCAACATCTGCCACTCATCGTCTTTCACTACGGGAGCAAGCTGCTGAAGATCGCCTATCATCAACAATTGTACCCCGCCGAAAGGTTTGTTCCGGTCGCGAAATCGTCGCAATACCGCATCTATTGAATCCAGCAAATCGGCACGTACCATACTGATTTCATCAATCACCAGCAAGTCTATACTACGCATTATATTGATTTTCTCCTTACCAAACCGGAAGCGGTATTTAGGAGTTCCTTCTTTCGAACTAAACGAACTCTCCGGCACGTATGGCGCAAAAGGCAACTGGAAAAAGGAGTGGATAGTGATGCCGCCTGCATTAATAGCGGCAATTCCCGTCGGTGCAAGTACAATCATCCGTTTCGGACTCTCTGATTTCAATCTCCGCAGGAAAGTTGTTTTACCGGTACCTGCTTTACCGGTCAAAAATAGATGAGTGCCTGTGTTTTCAATAAATTGCCATGCAAGCGCTATCTCAGGATTTTCCTCCATTATATAATTATTTATTCTGTCAATCCACTCTCTTTCAAAATACTGTGGATTTCATCTATAGTCATGCTTTCACGTTCAGACTTATCGTATATGCAAACCAAATACAAATGAGGAAAGATAATCCATTGCTGCCATATCTTTTTCCTCTTTATATTTACGATAATAGAACAAAGATAGTGCTTATTTCATTATCTCTGTCCTATTTCTCATTTTATTTCAAACTGCCACCGATAATATCGAGCAGCTCGTTAGTAATGGCCTGTTGACGGCTTTTGTTATACTGCTTTGTCAAATCTTGTATCAGTTCGTTAGCATTGTCCGTAGCCGTCTGCATAGCAAGCGTACGGGCAGCATGTTCGGAAGCATTTGAGTCAAGTAATACAGTGAATATCTTCTGACTAAGTACTTTAGGCAAGAGTTCTGATATCAACTCACCCACCGACGGTTCAACAATGTAATCATTATTAAATCCTCTTGACGGCTTCTCCGAACCCTCGGCAGCCTCTTCAGCAACCTGCGTTAAATTAATGGGCAGATAGTTCTCACGAAGCAATACTTGCGTACCCATAGATTTAAAGTGATGGTAAACCAAATCCACATGGTCGATGCGCTTCTCTACAAATTCTTCCATCAGTTTGCCGGCCAGTTCATACGCTTCCTTATACGCCGGTTTGTCCGCCATTACCTGATAACTGCCCTGAGGTTCATAACCCAGCTTCTTTACAGCTTCTTCAACTTTCTTCCCCACCGGATAAAGCAAGATATTCTCTTTACCCAACGACTGATAATCCGCCAGAGTTCGTTCCAACATTTTAGCTACATTCGAATTGTATGCGCCACATAACGAGCTATTGGATGAAAATGCCACAATTGCCACCCGCGTCACAGGTCTTACATCCGTATAAGGTGATTCAACCGAAGCATCCGTTCGCAAGAAGTTAGTCAGAATCTCATTCAACTTCCGTTGATAAGGCAACATATTTTCAATTCGCCCCTGCGCCTTGTGCAACTTAGCGGATGCTACCATCTTCATAGCCGATGTAATCTGACGCGTACTCTTGACGGAGTTAATTCTATTTTTTACCTCTTTCAGTGAAGCCATTTTTTTTAGTTATAAGTTATTAGTTATAAGTTATTAGTTATGAAAGTACTGCTTGCATGAAAAGCTTTTTTAATCGGCTATTTGCAACAAATAACTTATAACTAATAACTTATAACTATTTACATGAATTGATTTGCAATCGTCATCGCCGTCTCCTCAATCTTCTTGCTGACCTCTTCGTTGATAATACCAGTTTTTAGTATGTCGAGAACGTCATCACGATGGTTCATTTCTAGATATTCGAGGAAATTGCTTTCAAATTCGCGAACTTTATCCAAAGGTACGTTCTTCAATAAACCATGGGTGCCACAGTAAAGAATAGCGATTTGTTTTTCTACAGGCATCGGACAGTATTGGGGCTGTACCAACAAGCGAGTGTTTTTTTGGCCCTTGTCGATAGTCAATGCGGTAACAGGGTCCATGTCACCACTGAACTTGGTAAATGCTTCCAGTTCTCGATACTGTGCCTGATCTATCTTCAGCGTGCCTGCTACCTTTTTCATTGCCTTGATTTGAGCATTACCTCCTACACGGCTCACGGAGATACCTACATCAATAGCCGGACGGTTACCTTGATTAAAGAGGTTCGTATCCAAGAATATCTGACCGTCCGTAATAGAAATTACATTCGTCGGAATATACGCAGATACGTCACCGGCTTGCGTTTCAATGATAGGCAATGCAGTCAATGAACCGCCCCCCTTCACTTTACCTTTCAGACTATCCGGCAAATCATTCATCTCACGGGCTACTTCTTCCTGATTGATAATTCTTGCCGCACGCTCCAACAAACGGGAGTGCAAGTAGAAAATATCACCCGGATATGCTTCACGACCTGACGGACGGCGGAGAATCAAAGAAACCTCACGGTAGGCAACCGCCTGCTTTGACAAGTCATCGTAAACCACCAAAGCATGACGACCCGTATCACGAAAATACTCACCGATAGCAGCACCAGCAAACGGAGCATAATACTGCATGGCAGCAGGGTCACCCGCCGTAGCTGCAACGACAATGGTATAGTCCATAGCACCATACTCACGCAATGTATTTACAATAGATGCAACCGTAGAACCTTTTTGACCGATAGCGACATAGATACAATATACCGGATCGCCTGCTTCAAAATTAGCGCGTTGGTTGATTATAGTATCAATAGCAATAGCAGTTTTCCCTGTCTGACGGTCACCGATAATCAGCTCGCGCTGCCCACGACCGATAGGAATCATAGCATCTACCGCTTTCAATCCTGTTTGCAACGGTTGATTCACCGGTTGACGAAAGATGACCCCCGGGGCTTTACGTTCCAACGGCATATCACAAAGTTCACCGCCAATCAGTCCTTTGCCATCAAGTGGTGCACCCAATGGGTCGATAACGCGTCCAAGCATTCCCTCGCCTACCATAATAGAAGCAATGCGCTTCGTACGTTTCACTACGAAACCCTCCTTTATCTTATCGGTAGGCCCCAGCAATACCGCACCAACGTTATCTTCTTCAAGGTTCATCACAATTGCCTTGATGCCATTGTCGAACTCCAGCAACTCATTGGCCTCGGCATTACGTAACCCGTAGATACGCGCCACACCGTCACTTACCTGGAGCACAGTACCGATCTCGTCCAGCTGCACGCGGGTATCAATCCCCTCCAGCTGTTTGCGCAGGACATCGGATACTTCGCTTACTTTTATATTTTCAGACAACATAATTGTTAGTTATAAGTTATTAGTTATAAGTTATAAGTCGTTAGTTATAAGTTTAAAGAAATGCTACACATATTCATAGCAAATAACTTATAACTAATAACTTATAACTACTATACGATTCTTCTATTCTTGTCAATAAACTGTTGTTTCACCCTCTTGAGTTGTGTAGCGATACTGGCATCGAGCCGAACATCGTTAATGTCGAAAATAAAGCCACCTTCAATAGACGGATCCACTTCAGTTTGCAACTCCATGTGGGCATGTAGTAAGGAAGAGGCACTGTTTCTGATACGATCTTCCACACTCTTGCTTACAGGAACAGCAGTAGTCAGTTTGGCAATACCGATATGCTTGTCTTTCCGGTACAAATTCAAAAAGCTCAGGCAAATGTATTGCAAGAAACTTTCACGACGATTCTTTAGTACTAGCGTGATAAAACGGGTAAATTCACGTCCGGGCGCAGCGTTGCCCACAGCGGCGGTGCATATCAACGAGAACTTTTCACGAATCGTCAAAATGGGGTTATCAAGCGCCATACGCAAATCCGGATGCTTCTCAAGACTCCGGGATAACATGCAGAACTCTTTGTAGATCAGTTCTTCCGTTCCCGTGCTCTTGACATATTCCATCAATGCCTTCGCATATCGCATCGAAACAATTCCTATATCCATCTTTTTTAGTGATTAGTTGTTAGTGATTAGTGATTAGTAATCAATGACTTCATAACAAATCACTAATCACTCTTTCAATTATTCTTGGATGCAGCCAGCACTTCATCAAGCATGCGGTCAATCATTTCCATTTGCTCATTCTCTTCATCCAGGTTCTTACGGATTACTTTTTCGGCTATATCCACAGACAAGATTGCTACTTGGCGGCGAATATCCCGGATAGCTTCCTCCTTTTCTTGCTGAATCTGCACTCTAATATCCTCCAGCTCTTTTTGGGCGACAATTTCAGCCTGCTTACGTGCTTCGACAATAATCTTGTCACGCTCATGCATCGCCTCCCGTAAGATGCGTCCTTGCTCCTTGTTGGCAGCAGCGATCAATGCATCACTTTCCGTTTTAAGCTTGGCAAGCTGGGCATTTGCTTCACGCGCCACTTCCATCGACTGATCTATGTATGTCTTGCGGCCTTCCACCATCTTGGTAATTACGGGAAAACCGTATTTGGCAAGCACTACAAACACTACGCCGAATGAAAGAAGCATCCAAAATAGCAGACCACTATCGGGTAATAACAATGACATAGTTTTAATTTTAAATTATAAATTAAAAAGGAAGATGGTTATCCGCTATAAGAAGAACACCAACAGACACACCACTACTGCCAAAAGAGCAACACCTTCGATCAAGGCGGCGGCAATAATCATGTTCATACGGATATCTCCCGATGCCTCCGGTTGGCGGGCAATGGCTTCCATGGCAGAACCACCAATCTTACCAATACCTAAACCGGCACCAATAACGGCCAAACCAGCACCAATTGCTGCTCCCAATTTACTAACTCCCACACCTGCCGCAGCAGCTTGTAATAATACAGATAGTAACATAACTTTTTGTTTTTAAATGGTTTATATTTTGATATTCTCAATTATCATTTTATCACTTTTTTCTCTTCCTTATGTTCTTCTTGTGCCAGTCCGATAAATACAGCGGATAGCATAGTGAATACATAAGCTTGAATAAAGGCTACCAGTAATTCCAGTGCATTCATAAAGATATTGAATAGCACGGAAGCTACGGTTAAAGTTCCATTAAGTACAGGTCCCATGCTTGCCGAAATAAAGATTAGGCAAGTAAGTACCAGCATTGCCATGTGTCCTGCCAACATATTGGCAAAAAGACGAATCATCAAGGCAAACGGTTTCGTCAGGATTCCGAAGAACTCGATGAACGGCATCATCGGTATAGGAACCTTTAACCACCAAGGCACATCCGGCCAAAATATTTCCTTCCAATATGTTTTCGTACCGAATAAATTTACAGCAACGAACGTAAAGAGTGCAAGCACCATCGTGATCGCTATATTTCCCGTTACATTGGCACCACCCGGAAAGAAGGGTATCAGCCCCATTATATTATTAATAAAGATGAAGAAAAACGCCGTCAGCAAATAAGGTGCAAATTTTCTATATTTAGGACCTACACAGCTCTTAATAATATCGTCGTTCACCATCATAATAAACATCTCCATAAATCCGATAAAGCCACCCGGTGCTGCACTGTCCTGTGGATGCTTGCGATACCAATGTGCCACTGCCAGAATAATGACAAGCAACAATACGCTATTGATAAGCAATGACAACGTCACTTTCGTGATAGAAATATCCCAAGGACGAATTTCATTTCCGGCAGCATCATGCTCTACTATTTTTCCCTCATACTTACTGCCTGAGGGTGCAATAGAGAATCCTTCATAGCTACCATCGTTTTCTTCCAAACGTGAAGAGAGGAATACGTGCCAACCGGTAGTCTTGCTATAGACAATAACAGGCAACGGAATAGTAATAGCCGTCTTGCCCCAAGTCGTGATATGCCACTCGTACGAATCACCGATATGACCGAAAACGATTTCTTTTACATCCACCGTATTCTCCTTTTGTTCGGCAGGAGTCACATTATCACGCCGGGCTATGCTGTCTATATCCGTTTCCAGTTTATTCAAGGAGGCAGGGATACTATCAGCATGTACAACAACCGGCATCAGTAGTCCGAATGCCAGTAGTACACCAGTCAGTATGTTACGCAATTGTCTCATTCTCTTTTTTCTTTTTCAGTTTCCGGTTCGCTTCAAAATTGAAGTAAAACCAAGAGTCAAATATCAAATATATCAGATAGTTTGCTATAAACGTCAATAGAAATTCTTTCGCTTCCTCACGCACAGCAACACAATAAACCAACATTACAATCATTGATACCAGCATTCTCATAACACGCATTAGCAGATATATCTGCAACATCCGCTGCGGCATTCGCTTGCGGCAGTTTTCGGTCATGCTTACCATAAACACCCCGAATATATAAAAGAAAACAGGTATTAGCGGATAACCACTAAAATAGTGGTGCGGGAAAGCCGAATAATAGCCCCAACCGCCTAATCCTCCTACCAATATTGTTAAGAGCGCTGTGTAAAACAAATAATTTCGTTTCGTAATACTAATACTCACGTCTTTTCAATTAATATATTAGAAATCAGGTAAATTTCAATCGATACAGACTGACACTTTATTATCATTCATCTCAATGAAGCCGCCATTTATTTCCTGCTCATGTTCTTCACCGTCCATTGTCACATAAGACAATATACCGGCTTTCAATGAAGATACAATGGGGGCATGCTGCGGCAAAATAGTAAACAAGCCTATCATACCGGGCAGAGTTACATTTTCTACTTCTCCATTGAAAAGTTCTTTCTCCGGCGAAACTATATTGAGCTGTAATCCCTTCATCTCTTAATTGATAATTTATAGTTAATAATTAACAACTACTTCTTTACTTGTTCCAACAACTGATTGCCTTTTTCTATGGCTTCATCAATAGTTCCCACATTCAAGAAAGCAGGTTCGGGCAAGTAATCTACTTCGCCGTCAAGAATCATCTTGAAACCTTTGATAGTATCTTCTATGGAAACCATTGTGCCGGGAACACCTGTAAACTGTTCGGCAACGGCAAACGGCTGCGACAAGAAGCGCTGTACGCGACGTGCACGATTTACCAAAGTGCGGTCGGCATCCGAAAGTTCTTCCATACCAAGGATGGAGATGATATCCTGTAATTCCTTATTACGTTGCAAAATCTGTTTTACACGTTGAGCCACTTCATAATGTTCCGGTCCTACAATATGCGGGTCAAGAATACGAGAAGTAGACTCCAACGGATCTACAGCCGGATAAATACCCAGTTCGGTAATTTTACGACTTAATACCGTAGTGGCATCCAAGTGAGTAAAAGTTGTAGCCGGTGCAGGGTCTGTCAAGTCATCGGCAGGTACATACACAGCCTGTACGGAAGTTATAGAACCATTCCTTGTGGAAGTAATACGTTCCTGCATGGCACCCATTTCCGTAGCCAGCGTCGGTTGGTAACCTACGGCAGATGGCATACGACCCAACAAAGCAGAAACCTCGGAACCGGCCTGCGTAAAACGGAAGATATTATCGATAAAGAACAAAATATCACTCTTTCCTTCTGCTTGAGCTCCCATATCACGGAATGATTCTGCAACCGTCAATCCTGACAATGCTACAGACTGACGTGCACCGGGAGGTTCATTCATCTGTCCGAATATCAACGATACTTGCGATTTCTCTACTTCATTGTAATCTACTTTAGACAAATCCCAATGCCCCTCTTCCATACTCTTTTTGAACTCCTCACCATAGCGGATTACGCCGGACTCAATCATTTCGCGTAGTAAGTCGTTACCTTCACGGGTACGCTCTCCTACTCCGGCAAATACGGAGAAACCATGTTGCTTCTTGGCAATATTATTGATAAGCTCCTGAATCAGTACAGTCTTGCCTACACCGGCTCCACCAAACAAACCGATTTTACCACCTTTACTATAAGGTTCCAGCAAATCGATCACTTTGATGCCCGTATAAAGTACTTCTTGAACGGTAGTCAAATCTTCAAATTTAGGGGGATCACGATGAATGGGATAAGCACCGGTACGGTCTAACTCTTTCATTCCGTCGATAGAGTCGCCCACAACATTCATCAGACGACCTTTTATTTGTTCACCCACCGGCATGGTAATGGGTCCACCTAGCGGATGTACCTTCATACCTCTTTGTAGTCCGTCTGTACTATCCATGGCAACGGTGCGTACGGTATTTTCACCGATATGCTGCTGTACTTCTACAATCAGTCTCTTACCATTCGATCTTTTTATTTCCAATGCATCGTGAATACTGGGCAACATTAATTCAGCCTCGGTACCTTCGAAATAGACGTCCACAACAGGTCCGATTACCTGCGAGATATGTCCGACAATCTGTGACATAAGCAATCTTTTTTATACAGTTTTTCCTTAAATAATTCGATCTAGTAAAGTTGTAAGTCGCGTGTATCTTTTCAAAAAAATCAGCCGTCGCGTCTTCCTTTAAAGCAATATAGCCTTTTTAGCTATAAACATTTATAAGCAGCGGTTTGTTCAGTTGAATAGTTATATAAACAACGTTTGCAAATGTATAAACAAAAATGGTCTCATTGTTATCACAAGAAACATTTTTTCTATAAATTATACCAAATTGAACCTTTAATATTACAAATAGAACAATCTGTTGTAGATTTTATAACGCCAATTAACAATTCGCAAGGCAACAAATATCTATAGAACATTTAAGCCTGCTACGCTGTTATATATAAAAAATCAAGTTGTATGCTTCATAATTTTTTAAATATACTGGCAACAATAATCAGTGTGGCAAGTCTTTTAATTGTCACTTATGGTGCATTGATTGGAACCCTGTACTTTCTTAGCAATGAGATCAAAAGATTTACCGGTAGTTATTCTACCACCAATATACGAAAACTTCGGGCAACCTTTGGAACTTATTTACTCCTTGGCTTGGAGTTTTTGATTGCTTCCGACATTCTTAAAACAGTATTAGAACCCAGCCTCAATGAATTGGCTATTTTAGGAGGTATAGTCATTATAAGAACTATTCTTTCTGTTTTTCTGAACAAAGAAATCAAGCAACTTGAAAGTGAAAATATAGAAAACTAATAAACAAATTTATATGAAAACATTTATTCTAACTTTAATCATAACAATGATGGCAACAGTAATTAATGCGCAACAAAAAAGTTTTTATGACTTCACTGTAAAAACAATCGACGGGAAAGATTTACCGCTCTCCTCTTTCAAGGGAAAGAAGGTATTGGTTGTCAACGTAGCTTCTAAATGTGGCTTTACTCCCCAGTATGCCAAACTTGAGGAATTATATACTAAGTACGGAAATGATAATTTTGTAATCATTGGTTTTCCGGCTAACAACTTCTTGCATCAGGAACCTGGCAGCAACGAAGAAATCAAAGAGTTCTGTACCTTGAATTATGGAGTAACTTTCCCTATGATGGCGAAAATTTCAGTGAAAGGAAAAGACATTGCACCTCTTTATAAATGGCTTACCGAAAAAAGCGAAAATGGTGTTGAAGATGCCAAAGTATCATGGAATTTTCAGAAATTCCTTATTGACGAGAATGGGAATTGGGTAGCTTCTTTCAGTCCGAATACAGATCCTCTGTCCGAAAAAATCACCAATCTGATTACTCAATAATAAATCTCATTTTTAGTGATTAACGATCAGGGCAACCTTATCTAAAAGGAAAGTATTCAATAAGACATCAATACATTAAAAATGCTTATCATAATGATACAAAATCAGCAATTTTACTAACACTCGATTTCCGTAAAACTCTTCTTTTAGTATATATTATGTATAAAAAGAGAATAGTCATGTACCCTTTCTGCATATTCTTCCGCTTTTTCAATCTATTTATGCAAGAAAGGGTTACTACTTACGAGTAATATGGTTACTACTTATAGGTGATATGGTTACTACCTACGAACAAAAGACTTACTACTTACAGGTAACACTCCTATAAGCGTCACCTTTCAGTCCTATAAGTATACTTTCAGAGAAGGATTTAACTCTAACTAAAATGTAAACATTTCGATACATAGTTTATAATCCGACACTTACCGATTTTCGCTTGCGTATTTCCGTTACACCAGGCATCTGTACGGAAATACGACATTCTAAGCAACACAGAAAAACAAAGTGTCAAATTGATTATTACTTAACGTCAGTTCAATGAATCTCAGTAGCAATTCAATATTCGTTTTAAATATAATGTAAACGCAAATTTAGTAGTCATAAAGCAAGAGTATCTAAAACTTATCATTTGCTTCGTGTCTTTTCGATTTTGAACTAAAGTATCTCAAACTCCTCCGCCTGAAAGGGCAGGTGCCCGTAGGGCGGAGGAGGCTTACATCCAAGGGGCTTTCACAGTGTCGGTTTGAGTATCAGCATAAGATATAGATGTGAATCTCCATCTTATGCTTTTTTGTTTGTTTGCGAACCTCTATCTCAAGTGTGGGCAAGAGGTTCATTTTTTATAAGTAGAAAGAAATCCATTTCCTTATTTGATGTGTTAAATAAGAAAATGTACCTTTGTATCAACAGGAAAGAAAGTATACTATAGACTAAAGTAAATTGAATATGAATAATAAATTATTCTCCCTTTTATTGCCTTTATATCTTTGTACCGCATGCGGTAACAGTAAGGCTAACAGTGTTTCAGAAGCAGATGTTCCAACAGATACCATTACTGTATTTGCCCTGCCTTCCATCCCTCCTATGCTCAATACTCCCGAACTGCGTGCCGATTTTTTGGTTCGTCATTATTGGGAAAATATAAACTTTGCCGATACCAACTACGTGCACCATCCGGAAATTACCGAACAAGCTTGGGTAGATTACATCGATATTTTAAAGATTGTACCTGCTAAAACTGCCGATGCAGCTCTCAAAGATGTATTCACACAAGCCGAAAAATCCAAAACGAGTTATCTCTACCTTGCAGAGTTGGCAGACAAGTATTTGTATGATCCTAACTCCCCTATGCGTAATGAAGAATTATATATCTCGGTATTGGATGCGCTTATTGCCTCTCCTATACTAGATGAAACAGAAAAGATACGTCCCCAAGGTCGTCGGGAGTTAGCACAGAAGAACCGTGTGGGCACAAAAGCCATCGACTTCACCTATACCCTTGCATCAGGCAAGAAAAGTACTCTATACGCATTAAATGTTCCATATACCCTGCTCTTTATCAACAATCCGGGTTGCCATGCTTGCTCCGAAACCATCGAAGCATTGAAAAATGCTCCTGCCATCAATCGTGCCATCTCTCAAAAGCAACTACAAATCCTTTCGCTATATCCCGATGAGGAATTGAACGAGTGGAAAAAACACCTCTCCGATTTCCCCAGTGCCTGGATAAACAGTTATGATGCCCAACAGATCATTAAGGAAAAGAATCTCTACGATCTGAAAGCCATCCCTACCCTCTACCTTCTCGATAAAGATAAAATTGTGCTACTGAAGGATGCTACGGCAATGGATATAGATCAATATCTAAATTAGCAAAGCTACCTCACTTAAAGAAAAGAATTATAAATTCAATCTACTACAGAATGTGACACATCAGAAGGAAGGACTTATCAAGGAATTGAAAACTTACAAATTAGTAGACCAAATGCTGTTTCATACCATTAAATCACTAAAGCATTTGAAATATATTGAAGCAAACAAGATTACACTATGAACAGAGAAATAACCAACCAAAACCTATATTTACTTCTTCTTACAAAAGTAAGTCTGTTTGCAAAAATCTATGTGGCGGAAAAAGGTGGAACATTATTAGATGCTCTCCGAGTTTTCTATAAATCGAATACCTATAAAGAGTTGGAACAAGAGGAAACTAAACTGTGGCATTATGGCCCAGTAGCTCTTTATGAAGAGTTTATGGAAAAGAAATGATATTCTAAATAAGAACAATAATAATTCGATAAACATCAAGTGCATTGAACTGACCATTTAGGATAGTTCAATGTTTTTTTGTTTCCCCCTAAAGAAGTTACTAACAAAAAATAAGCCTTGTCTCTCGACAAGGCTTATTCACAACACAAACACAAAATAAAACACGACAAAACTACTATGCAATCTTACCTGTCTATACCGGGGAGGTATAAGTACTAGTTACGGATATTCACATATACATAAACAGCTTCAGGCTGATTTGCAGTATATAAACAAATGCGGGGAGGCATTTGTTTATTTCTTATCTGTTAAAAAACACAAATTCATTAATTATTGAATGCCTCTCTCACGAAGCTTCAACTGCCAGTTCCATGCAGAAAGCAATGTATCTTCAATACTTACCTCTGCCTTCCAACCCAATTCATTGTTTGCCAAATCAGGGTTAGCCCAAACCTTCTCAATATCGCCGGCACGACGTCCTACGATTTGATAGTTCAGTTTTACACCGGTAGCTTTTTCAAAAGCATTAATCAGTTCCAATACGGTAAGTCCACGACCTGTACCAATATTAAAGACTTCTACTTGCTCTTTCTGTTTCTTCTGCAAAATACGGTTGATTGCTACAACATGTGCTTTAGCCAAATCAACTACATTTATAAAGTCGCGGATACAAGATCCGTCAGGGGTATCATAATCATCACCAAATACACTCAGTTTCTCACGAATACCGATAGCGGTCTGAGTAAGATAAGGTATCAAATTCTGCGGTACACCATTAGGTAATTCACCCAGCAATGCTGTGGGGTGTGCACCTATCGGATTGAAGTAACGCAGCAATATAGCATTAATCGGAGCACCGGAAGTTACCGTATCACGAACAATTTCTTCATTGATCTGCTTCGTATTACCGTAAGGAGATTCAGCCTTCTTGATAGGAGCTTTCTCTGTTACGGGAAGTTCATCGGGCTGACCGTAAACGGTACAAGAAGATGAGAATACAATGCCTTCTACCCCATGTTTCGGCATCAGCTCAAGCAAGTTTATCAATGAAACCAAATTGTTACGATAATAGAGCAACGGTTTCTGTACAGACTCACCTACAGCTTTACTTGCTGCAAAGTGAATAATCGCCTTAATGCCTTTATATTTGGTAAATACAGCGTCAAGACCTGCATAATCCAAACAGTCTAATTTTTCGAATGCAGGACGGATGCCGGATACTTTCTCAATATTATCAACAACATCTGCACTGGAATTTGACAAATTATCAATAATAACAACTTCATAACCTGCGTTTTGAAGTTCCACAACGGTGTGTGAACCAATATAACCGGTTCCTCCTGTAACTAAAATCTTTTCCTTCATACAAATAGATAATTTAGCTTTATAGGTTATCAATACGCTGCAAATGTAAGGAAATAAATTAAGAAACACATAAAAAACGTGTAAAAATTAACCTAACTACAGGTATATAAAAAGAAAAAAATAAAGCGCAGATTCTGCCAATCACACGAAACATAGATATATCCGTGCTTTCAACAAAATCTGCGCCTTAATTATAAGGAAGTGGTATTCCCCTACTTTAGATCTTCACAACACCAGAGAAGCCCATGAATGCCATTGCCAGCAAACCGGCAGTAATAAGTGCTATCGGAGTACCTTGCATGCCCTTCGGTATATTTACCAAACTCATCTGCTCACGCAAACCGGCAAACAAAGTCAATGCTAACCCAAATCCTATAGCAGTGGAGAATGCATAAACTACACCTGTCAGCAAATCATAGTCTTTTTGAATAACAAGGATGGCCACACCAAGAATACAGCAGTTGGTAGTAATCAATGGCAAGAACACACCCAAAGCCTGATACAACGAAGGAGAAACTTTCTTCAAGATAATCTCTACCATCTGAACCAGCGCAGCAATCACCAAAATAAAAGTAATAGTCTGCAAATAGTTCAAGTCGAAAGCATCAAGCACGTATTTCTGAATAAGGAATGTTACAATCGTAGCGATAGTCAGTACGAATGCTACCGCAGCCGACATACCCAACGCTGTCTCTACTTTCTTGGAAACACCCAAGAACGGGCAGATTCCCAAGAACTGCGACAATACGATGTTGTTTACAAAGATTGCCGAGATAAATATTAATATATATTCCATAATGCTAATTACAAATTATAAATTACGCTTTCTTGAGACTGTTAATCAACGCAATGAGATAACCCAATGCAATGAACGCACCCGGCGCAAGGACAAATACCAACATACCATATTCTTCGGGAAGAATAGTCAGATTGAATATTTTACCTGTTCCCAGGAATTCACGAACAGCACCCAGTAAAGTCAATGCAAGAGTAAAACCAAGCCCCATACCCAAACCGTCGAACAATGAAGATACCGGATTATTCTTGGCAGCAAATGCCTCGGCACGACCCAGTACGATACAGTTTACAACAATCAACGGAATGAACAAGCCCAACGTTGCATACAGGGCAGGTACGTATGCTTGCATTATCATCTGCAACAGTGTCACGAATGACGCGATAACCACAATAAACGAAGGGATGCGTACCATATCGGGAATCAGATTCTTAATAGCCGAAATTACCACATTAGAGCAGACCAGTACAAACATAGTAGCCAATCCCATGCCCATACCATTGATAGCAGAGGAAGTAGTACCCAACGTAGGACACATACCAAGCAGGAGCACAAATATAGGATTCTCTTTAACAATCCCATTCATCATAACTTTAAAATTATTCATATCTTCTACTCCTTTCTTATTTTACGCCGAGAGTATCCACAGGTTGTACGGCTGTGGAATCAGCAGGTTGTTCAACATTCTTTTGAGTGGCACCGGTAGTACCGTCGGCAGTATTCTGACCGGCGTATGCGGCGTATGCTGTGTTTACGGCATTCAGGAAAGCACGCGTAGTAATAGTAGAAGCTGTAATGGCATCTATTTTGCCACCATCTTTGCTAACAACCAGCGCAGCTTCGCCCGGATTCATACCGGTGATATCTCCTTTATTGCCTTTCTTAAACCAATCGGCAGCCTTGGAACCCAAGCCCGGGGTTTCTACATGTGACAACAAAGAATAATCAATGATCTTTCCTTCGGCATCGAAACCTACCAAAACTTTCAGTTCACCACCGAAACCCATGGCAGTAGCCTCTACCGCCGCACCGATATATTTGCCGTCTTTGGTTGCAGGATATACGGAGTATTCTACACCATTCACTTCTTGCACTTTCTTTTCTGCAATAGGGTCATTATCAAAACCCGGAACTACAGCACTGACTGCATCGCTCAATGTCTTGGCATTTGCTTGCGCAATAGGTTCCTTCGTCAATTCGTTTACATAAGCCAGCAACGCTACGGAGATAGCTGTAACACCCGTAAGTACCAGCAACATATTCTTCAAGGATGATTCTAACTTTTTCATTTCTTCTTCGCTACCTCCCCAAAGCGTTTAGGTTTAACATACGTGTTAATCAACGGAGTGAACGCATTCATTATCAGAATAGCGAACGACATACCTTCGGGATATGCACCGAACAGACGGATTACTACTGTCAGCAAACCGATACATACACCATAGATCAGCATACCTTTGTGACTCATAGGAGATGTCACATAATCGGTAGCCATAAAAACAGCTCCCAACATCAAACCACCGGAAAGCAACTGTACCAGCGGAGATACATAAAGTTGAGGATTAACCAAGTACATGATACCCGAGAAAACGAATACAGTAACCAAAATGGATACAGGAATGTGCCAGGTAATGATTTTCTTCCATAACATATAGGCCAGTCCCAGCAATAAAGCCAACGCACTGACTTCACCCAAACATCCGCCATTGTTACCAATCAACAGATCGAAAGATCCCGGAAGATCGCTCAACGACACACCCGGAGCACCATTGATAACTCCTTTCATAATAGCCAACGGCGTAGCTCCGGTAGTAGCATCGGCATAAGCCGTCAACTGCCCCACAAGAGGCCAAGTCGTCATCTGCACGGGAAAAGAAAGCAACAGGAATACACGTCCCGCCAACGCAGGGTTAAAAGGATTGCAACCCAAACCTCCAAAAGACATCTTACCTACACCAATGGCAAACAAAGCGCCCAGTATAATAATCCAGATCGGAAGGTTAGAAGGTAAATTGAATGCCAGCAACACACCTGTGATGATGGCGGAACCGTCGCAGATAGTCGAAGTTTCTTTCTTCATCAGGTATTTGCCGATAGCCCATTCAAAGAACAAGCAAGCTGCTACAGATGTAGCCGTAACAATCAGCGCACCCAGTCCGAAAAAGTAAAGCGATACGAGGAATGCCGGAATCAGTGCAATAAGCACACCGTACATATTCTTCTTTACGCTGTCACCGCCGTGAACGTGGGGCGAAAGGGAAACGATTAATTTATTCATAGTTCGTTATTTTTTAGCTTGACGTGCACGGATCAATGCTCCTACTTTGCCCTTTCCTAAGCGGATGTAATCCAGCATCGGACGGTTGGAAGGACAAGTGAACTGGCATGAGCCGCATTCGATACACGACATAATGTCTTCTTTCTCTACTCTTTCAAAATCTCCATGAGCCGAAACCGTGGCGAGCAAGTAAGGTTCCAGTCCCATCGGACAAGCACCTACACACTTAGCGCAACGAATACAAGGTTGTATTTCACCCCGTTTAGCTTCTTTGTCGTTCATAATCAGAATACCCGAGCTACCTTTCGCTGTGGGTACATCTGTATTCACCAAGGCTTTACCCATCATCGGACCGCCGCCGATAACCTTACCTGTATCTTCGGGAAGACCGCCGCATGCATCGATTAATTGTTTCATCGGAGTACCGATACGTGCCAAAAAGTTGGATGGTTTTGACAAGGACTTACCCGTTACGGTAATGACACGCTCAAACAAAGGCTTATTCTTCTGAACAGCTTCGTAAACTGCAAATGCCGTACCTACGTTTTGAACAACTGCTCCCGTGGAAATAGGCAGTGCGCCGGCAGCAACCTGACGACTGGTAATAGCATCGATCAACTGCTTTTCACCACCTTGCGGATATTGTACCTTTAAAGGAACTACCTCGATACCGGCATAGCTGGAAGCGACTTTGGTCATCAACTGGATAGCATCAGGCTTATTGTTTTCAATTCCGATAAATGCCTTGTTTACTTTTACCGCTTTCATCAGGATAGATACACCTACCATGATTTCTTCAGCATGTTCCAGCATCAGCTGATGGTCGGCAGTCAGATAGGGCTCGCACTCTACGGCATTGATTATAACACATTCTGCCTTAAATGCAGGAGGAGGACACAACTTTACCTGTGTAGGGAAGCAAGCACCACCCAAACCCACGATACCGGCATCAGCTATTTTCTTCACTATCTCTTCGGAAGTGAGATTACATTCTTTAGCCAATGTTTGACTGCGATCAATACTTTCTTCCCATTCATCTCCCTCTACATCAATGAAGATAGCAGGTTTAGCGTAACCGCTTGCATCGACAATCGTGTCTACTTTAGCGACCTTTCCGCTAACAGACGAATGGATTGCTGCTGATACGAAGCCACCGGGTTCGGCAATCTTTGTACCTACTTTCACGACATCACCTTTGTTCACGATAGGCTTTGCAGGAGCACCGATGTGCTGTCCTAGCAAAATAACAGCCTTGGCCGGAACTTCTGCTTTGATGATAGGCTGATGTGCTGAAAGTTTATTTTCGTGTGGATGAACTCCACCAATTGAAAATGTCTTCAACATACAATTCTGTATTTTTAGTCGTTTATTTACTTATTAATTTATGCCTCTGCCTTCGGAGCTTCTGCTGCCGGAGCTACTTCTTCCACTTTCGGCTTGCGGGGAGGGAAGTTAAGTTCGGTAATGGTATTCTGCGGACAAACTTCTACGCATTTACGACAAGACTTACACTGATTAGGATCAATGTACGCCAAGTTGTTCTCCAAAGAAATAGCCTCGAACGGGCAAACCTTCACACATTTACCGCAACCGATACAAGCCACCGTACAAGATTTACGCGCCACGGCACCCTTATCTTTGTTTACGCATTGCACATAAACACGGCGTGACTTCTTGCCTTGCGGACGAATTTCGATGATAGCCTTCGGACAAGCTTTAGCACAAGCACCACAAGCGGTACATTTAGCTTCATCCACTTCAGGAAGTCCGGTTTCGGGATTCATGTGAATAGCATCGAACTGACATACGCTTACACAGTCGCCACAACCCAAGCATCCATAACTGCAACCCGTTTCCCCTCCATAAAGAGAAGCAGCGATAGCGCAACTCTTCGCTCCATCATATTGGTTGAGACGAGGACGGTTGGCACAAGTACCATTACATCTTACCACCGCAACCATAGGTTCGGAAGTTGCTGCATCCATACCTAGTATTCCGGCAACTTTTGCCATGACATCCTGTCCGCCGACCGGGCAAAACTTACCTTCCAACGTACTTGCCTTCACACATGCATCGGCAAATCCGCCACAACCGGGATAACCACATCCACCGCAATTAGCTTGAGGTAACACCTCCGCCACCAGCGCAATCCTTGGGTCTTCATACACAGCAAATTTCTTGGAAGCAATATAAAGAATAGCAGCCGCAATCAGCGCTATAGCCCCCAATGAAATCACTGCAATCAGAATTACATTCATAAAATTAGTAGTTTATTAATTATTTGTTTTTACGTATTATTCAATCAATGGGGCGTATTGAAAATGAGAACTTCTTCCCCAACCGTGACTTGTTCAGCCACAATATATAATAATAAGGTATAAGAAGCGCCAGCGAGCAGAGTGATGAACTTAACTCGTCATTCCAAATAGCCATAAAGATAAAAAGAGAAATAATCAAAACGAGGAAAGGAAGTATAAAAGCAAACAGAACTGCCATTGCTCCCATCGAAAGTTCCCCAATTACCCATACACGGTCACCGGGTTGATAAGAAGCTGCATCGGGATCTGTTACATCAATAAGTTTTTCTTTGGTATCAGCAGAACTACAATGTCCCTTGACACTGCACGAAGCACAGGCTGAAGTTTGAATAATCCTCACCTGAAGGTGAGAGCCGTTTATGTTTTCCACAATACCTTGATGTCTTATAGTATTCGCCATTTTGCAAAGTGAGCATTACAAATTGCGGCAAATTTACTCATTATTTGTGAACTGCAAACCTTTCGAATGTTTTTTATGTGCACGTGAACGTGCTTTTACTCTTTTTTTGAAGTTTTTCTGCTTTTTTTCTACTATAAAACATAAAAAACGCCCCGTTGTCATCCAACGGAGCGCACTTTTCATTCATTATCCACTCTATATGGTAACCATTTGTAATTGATACCAAAACTTAATAACTCTTTCACCTGGAAGTGACTGTCACCGGTTGTAGGTTTGGAACTATCATCGTAGCGGGCATGTACATAGATCTTCGTGGAAAGATAACGGTTCAATACAAAATTCACTGTATTTTCCCATTCAATACGAGTCCACTCATAACTGGTCTGGTAGTCAAGACGTGAATCCCATATAATAGAAGGTATAATAGTCCAAGAAAGTGTAGGTTGTATCTGGGAACCAAAATTATGCTTCACCATCTTACCTTTATCCAAACCAAACTTCACTTCATCCACTTCTCTATTTCCCACATAACGCATCATATAAGTCAAAGGAGCGATGAATACAGACAAATTGAATTTCTTCTTCTTCAACTTGTAGTCCATACCGATACTGGATGCCCAATCGGCCGGAGCAAAGAATGCAGCGACAAGCTCTTCACTATTCGCTTTGTATCCTTTAAAGAATTGGGTTTTAAACTCTGTAGAAATAGTATAATACCAATTAGTAGCAGCCTGAACACCCAGTTTGCTATACAAACGGAATTGGTCGGTATTTATCAGATAATCATGATATTCGTCTGAAGGTGACGAGTTGATACCTATTTTAGCATCCAACAGATTCTCCCATTGAACTTTCTCCCGATCGTTATAATTGGCGAATAGCTGAAGATTTGCCATCAAAGCATTATTGCTTTCACCACCTTTATACCAGTTATCCGAGATATAACTCTGGGTGATTTGCAAAGAGCCGTTTCCGCCCGTCACCCACCAATTAGGTTTCCGGATGATGACTTCTGCCTCTTCTTTTACACCAACCATATCTTCCAGTGCAAACAGTTTTACCACAGATGGTTTGGACTTGATTTCCTTTTCGATATTATCTTTAAATATCTTACCTTTCATCACCTCCTCTTCCGTTCTTATCACAAAATCGGGACGGCTCACATAAGTATTCAATAATGTACGGTCTACAATTTTATTTGCATGTTCTTTAGAAGAAAAGCTTATTGTATCGAAAGCCAGCATCTCTTGTTGCGGCAATGCCGGTTGCACTGGTGTCTTAAATGCCCAGTCTACTTTAGAAACCCGCTCTATAGGAGCATAATAGTATGTAAACGGTAAAAACAGCCGATAATAATCAGGATTGATTGCTATATAACGTTCCGGTGTTATAGGATTATTCAAATAATCCAAAACGCCGAAATACCTTTCATATAATATAGAAACAGTATCTAATTTATAACCGGAACCTTCCGGTTTCAGTTTCAACACCATGTAGTCCTTGATAATTCCCGATAAAGTATCGGCTTGGACCGTTGTCTCCTGTTGGCTATTCTTCTTAGTGGAGTCCACTGTGTTTTGTGCCGCCAATGATGAAGAGAACATCATGGCAAGTGCCCCTAATAAAACATGTCTATTCTTCATAATCCCAAAAACTCTGATTCGAGCGCAAATTTAGTTTAAAATGTTTAGAAAACATAGAAAACTCACAGAAAATGCAAATGAGTGTTTCTGCCATGAAATTGTATTTTTTAATAATTGTTTCACCGAAACTTTCCGTACTTCCTCTTTTTTTTATAATTTTGCGCTTTTTAAGTCCAACGTGTACCAACGGGTGCACTAACATTAGTAATACAATAAATCAAAAAATAATATAGTTGTGGGAGAAACAAAGTATATTTTCGTCACCGGTGGCGTTGCCTCTTCATTAGGCAAAGGCATTATCTCATCTTCCATCGGTAAATTGCTACAAGCAAGAGGTTACAAAGTAACCATCCAGAAGTTTGACCCGTATATCAACATCGACCCGGGAACACTGAACCCTTACGAACACGGAGAATGCTACGTAACAGTAGATGGCCATGAGGCCGACCTCGACTTAGGTCACTACGAGCGCTTCTTGGGTATTCAGACGACTAAGGCCAATAACATTACAACCGGACGTATCTATAAGAGCGTTATCGACAAAGAACGCCGGGGTGACTATTTAGGAAAGACCATCCAGGTGATTCCTCATATCACGGACGAGATTAAGCGTAACGTGAAGTTGCTGGGTAACAAATATAAATTTGACTTTGTCATTACCGAGATCGGTGGTACCGTTGGTGATATTGAGTCTCTTCCCTATTTGGAAAGTATCCGTCAGTTGAAGTGGGAACTGGGTAAAGACGCTTTGTGCGTACACCTCACCTACGTGCCTTACCTCGCAGCAGCGGGTGAGTTAAAGACAAAGCCAACCCAGCATTCTGTGAAAGAATTGCAGAGCATGGGTATTCAGCCCGATGTGCTGGTACTTCGTACGGAACAGGAGTTAAGTGCCAATCTTCGCAAGAAGGTAGCTCTTTTCTGTAATGTAGACGAAAGAGCCGTTGTGCAAAGTATTGATGCCCCGACCATCTACGAAGTGCCTATTTTGATGCAGGCTCAAGGTTTGGACGAGACGATTCTTAAGAAGATGGGGCTTCCGGTAGGTGATACTCCGGGACTGGGTCCTTGGCGTGCTTTCCTCGAACGTCGTCACAAAGCAGAAAATACAGAACCGATTCATATTGCATTAGTTGGAAAATATGACTTGCAAGATGCTTATAAGTCCATCCGTGAAGCGCTTTCGCAAGCCGGAACCTACAATGACCGTAAGGTATCGGTAGATTTTGTGAACAGCGAGAAGCTGACAGAAGATACGGTGGCCGAAGCCCTGAAAGGTATGTCGGGCGTATTGATCGGTCCCGGTTTCGGTGAGCGTGGCATTGCAGGCAAGTTTGTAGCTATCAAGTATGCACGTACACACGATATACCTACATTCGGTATTTGCCTGGGTATGCAATGTATTGCCATTGAATTTGCGCGCAACGTATTAGGATACACCGATGCAAACTCGCGTGAGATGGATGAAAAAACTCCACATAATGTAATCGACATTATGGAAGAACAGAAATCCATTACCAATATGGGTGGTACCATGCGTCTGGGTGCATACGAATGCGTACTGCAAAAAGGCAGCAAAGCATTCAAAGCATACGGAACGGAACACATTCAAGAGCGCCATCGTCACCGTTATGAGTTCAACAATGCATTCAAGAGCGAATACGAGGAAGCCGGCATGAAATGTGTAGGTATAAATCCGGAATCGGACTTGGTAGAGATTGTTGAAATACCCAAACTGAAATGGTTTGTTGGTACTCAATTCCATCCGGAATATGGTAGTACAGTATTGAATCCGCATCCATTGTTCGTAGCGTTTGTGAAAGCTGCTATCGAAAATGAGAAGCATTCATAGTTTATAATTTATAATTCAGAATTGATTACATGGACAAAAACACCATTACGGGTCTTGTTTTAATAGCTATTTTGTTAGTAGGTTTCAGCTTTTTGAGCCGACCGAGCCAGGAACAACTGGAAGCACAACAGCACTACTATGACTCTATTGCTCAAGTGCAACAGCGGGAAGCAGACCTGAAAGCAAAAGCAGAAGCAGCCTTGGCTAACGAGAAAGAAGCTGCGCCCGCTACTGCGATTGACTCCTCCGCCCTCTTCTTCGATGCGCGTCAAGGAACCAACTCGCAGATAACTATCCAGAACAACCTGGCAGAGATAACAGTAGATACTAAGGGCGGACGCATAGCTTCGGCAACCTTAAAAGAGTATATGGGACAGGATAAAAAGACCCCCGTTTCATTGTTCCAAGGTAACGATGCTTCGATGAACTTCCTTTTCTATAATAAGCAGGAAACGATTCAGACGGAAGACTTTTTCTTTACCCCTGTAAACCGTACGGATAGTACCGTTACCATGCGTCTGTTTGCTAATAGTTCCAGCTACATTGACTTCACGTATGCCATGCATCATGACACATACCTGATAGACTTTACCATTCAGGCTGTAAACATGGAAGACAAATTAGCGGCTACCAACAACTTTGTAGATATTGAATGGTCACAACGTGCCCGTCAGATCGAGAAAGGTTATACGTATGAAAATCGCTTGTCTGAGTTGACTTATAAGAAGACCGGCGAAGGAACCGATTATTTATCTGCCAATAAGAACGATGAAAAACAGATTCCCGAACGTTTGGATTGGATTGCTTTCAAAAATCAGTTCTTCTCTACTGTGTTCCTGGCTGATGCTGACTTTGAAAAGACCAAGTTGGTATCAAAAATGGAAGCTCAGGGCAGTGGTTATATAAAGGACTACTCTGCCGAAATGAGCACTAAGTTCGACCCGACCGGTAAAGAAGCTACTCAGATGTACTTCTACTTTGGTCCGAACCACTATAAAACGTTGACTGCTCTTGACAAAGGACGTACGGAGAAATGGGAACTGAACCGTTTGGTATATTTGGGCTGGCCGGTTGTCCGCCAGATAAATCAATGGTTTACCATTAACATCTTCGACTGGTTGTCCGGTTGGGGATTGGGCATGGGCATCGTATTACTGCTGATGACGCTGATTGTAAAAGCTGTAGTATTCCCCGCTACTTGGAAAACTTATATGTCATCCGCCAAAATGCGTGTGTTGAAACCGAAAATTGACGAAATCAATCAGAAGTACCCCAAGCAGGAAGATGCGATGAAAAAGCAGCAGGAAGTGATGGGACTTTACAGCCAATACGGTGTGAGTCCGATGGGTGGATGTCTGCCGATGCTGATACAATTCCCTATCCTGATGGCATTGTTTATGTTTGTGCCGAGTGCTATCGAACTTCGTCAACAGAGCTTCTTGTGGGCGGACGACCTCTCGACTTACGATGCGTTCATCAACTTCCCGTTCAATATCCCGTTCTTAGGCAATCACCTGAGTTTGTTCTGTTTGCTGATGACAGCAACCAATATCCTGAACACGAAGTATATGATGCAGCAACAAGATACAGGTGCCAATCCTCAGATGGCAGCCATGAAGTGGATGTCTTATTTGATGCCCGTAATGTTCTTATTCATCCTGAACGATTATCCTTCGGGATTGAACTATTACTACTTTATCTCTACATTGATCAGTGTGGTAACAACTATTATCATGCGCAAAACGACCAATGAGGAGAAACTTCTTGCTCAACTGGAAGCCAGCAAGAAAGATCCGAAGAAGATGAAGAAGACAGGTTTTGCCGCGCGTTTGGAAGCTATGCAAAAGCAACAAGAGCTAATGAAAGAAAAGCAGGGCAAGAGATAACTCCTGCGAAAGATATTTTCAGCAGAAAGCCGGGCAATGGATGTTGTTCGGCTTTCTTAATCTAAAGGCAAAGAAACAGATGATCTATTAGTGTCAAACGCATCATCTGTTTGCCCTAAACGCATCATCCGTTTAGCCCAAACGCATCATCTGTTTCGGTGGAACAGACCATCTGTTTTGAAACGACAAAAACTAAGTTCATCAAAAAAAGATAATTCATTGATTATGAAAACTAAATATTCTTATAAACAAATCTGGCTCATCGCCTACCCTATCCTTATCAGCCTGCTTATGGAGCAAATGATAGGTATGACAGACACTGCCTTCCTGGGGCGTGTGGGTGAAGTCGAATTAGGGGCATCTGCCATTGCCGGTATATTTTACATGGTCATCTTTATGGTGGCTTTTGGCTTTAGTATCGGAACACAAATCCTCATTGCACGGCGTAATGGAGAAAAAGAATACAAGGAAATAGGTGAGCTATTTTATCAAGGTATCTACTTTCAGATAGGGATGGCGGCCCTGATGTTCCTTCTCTCCTATTGTTTCTCACCGTTAATATTGAAACACATTGTCAGTTCGGAACATATATACGAAGCAGCTATCAGTTATCTGCACTGGCGGGTATTCGGCGCATTTTTCTCTTTTAGCGGAGTGATATTCCGTGCCTTCTTCCTAGGAACAACTCAGACGAAAACGCTTACATTGAACTCTATCGTGATGGTATTGAGTAATGTTGCATTCAACTATGTCCTGATCTTTGGTAAATTCGGTTTTCCGGTACTGGGTATTGCGGGTGCTGCTATAGGTTCATCATTGGCAGAGTTAGTATCGTTGATATTCTTCATCCTGTATACCCGAAACCGCATCGATTGTCGTAAATATGCTTTGGATCGCATACCCAAAATCAATTTCGGAGTATTGAAACGAATGTTGAATGTTTCATTGTGGACCATGATACAAAACTCCGTTTCGTTGTCTACTTGGTTCCTCTTCTTCCTCTATGTGGAGCACATGGGCGAACGCTCCTTGGCTATCACCAATATCGTGCGCAGCGTATCCGGTATTCTGTTCATGGTAATGATGGCATTTGCTTCTACTTGCGGTTCATTAGTCAGCAATCTGATTGGCGCCGGCAATACAGATTGCGTACCCGGAACCATCCGTCAACATGTTCGCATAGCCTACCTATTCGTACTTCCATTGGCGTTACTATTTACTTTATTCCCCAAACAGATTTTAGGAATCTATACGGACATGGTTGACCTGCAACTAGCATCCATTCATTCTCTTTGGGTGATGTGCGCCGCCTATCTGTTCCTAGTTCCTGCCAATGTTTATTTTCAATCAGTTTCCGGTACAGGAAACACACGTACTGCGTTAGGTTTGGAAATGGGAACGTTAGTTATCTACGTTGCCTACATCACCTACATCATCCTTTATTTACAACTCGATGTAGCCATCTGCTGGACGTCCGAAATGGTTTACTCCATCTTCATCCTTCTCTTCAGCTGGCTATATATAAAGAAGGGAGACTGGCAGGGAAGGAAGATTTAGTGATTAGTTATGAGTTATAAGTTATTTGCTGATGTTTACCGCTGTATGTTGGCGTAATCACCTTCTGCTTGGAATAACAAATAACTAATAACTCACAACTTATAACTAATTTTGTATCTTTGCAATAATTAATCGAAAACGAACATCCTATATGAAACAAGTAAATCTATTGCTTATGTCAGCAGCTATGACATTAGTCTCCTGTGGTGGGACAAAAGAGGCCGGACAAGATGCCGCAACGCTCATCCGGCGTTCGGACATCAAGATCGAAGGCAAACGTATGACTCCCGAAGCATTGTGGGCTATGGGACGAATCGGCGGTATTGCCGTGTCGCCCGATGAAAAACAAATCGTCTATTCAGTGGCCTATTATAGCGTACCGGAGAACAAGAGTAACAACGAACTCTTCGTGATGAATGCCGACGGTAGTGGCAATACGCAAATCACCCGCGACGCTTTCCAAGAGAGCGATGCCGCCTGGATTAAAGACGGTAAAAAGATTGCTTTCCTCTGCAACGAAAGCGGCAGCAGCCAGGTATGGGAAATGAATCCCGATGGTACCGGCCGCAAGCAACTGACCCAATACGACGGAGACATCGAAGGCTTCTCCTTCTCTCCCGATGGCAAAAAACTGCTTTTCATCGCCCAGGTAAAGACCGTGAAGAGCACGGCCGACCAGCATCCCGATCTTCCAAAGGCAACCGGCATCATCGTTACCGACCTTATGTACAAGCATTGGGACGAATGGGTAACAACTGCTCCCCATCCTTTTGTGGCCGATTTTGACGGTAATGGTATCAACAACGTTACCGATATCCTCGAAGGAGAACCTTTCGAAAGTCCCATGAAACCTTGGGGTGGTATCGAGCAATTGGCATGGAGTCCCGCATCTGATAAAGTAGCCTATACTTGCCGTAAAAAGACCGGATTGGCGTATGCCATTTCTACCAACTCCGACATCTACATCTACGACCTTGCCGCCAAGAAAACCGAAAACATCACCGAAGAGAACAAAGGTTACGACACCAATCCGCAATATTCTCCGGACGGTCAATACATCGCTTGGCAAAGTATGGAGCGTGATGGTTATGAAGCAGATCAGAACCGTCTCTTCATCATGAACCTTGCCACCGGCGAGAAGCGTTTTGTCAGCAAAGCATTCGAATCGAACGTAGACGCTTTCTTGTGGAACAAAGATTCTCAAAGCATCTACTTCACCGGCGTTTGGCATGGCGAAATACAAATCTATAACATCAACCTTGCTGAGAATGACAAGCTAACCCAACTTACCGATGGCATGCACGACTACGGATCATTCGCTCTTTGTGGTGATAAAATGATTGCCAAGCGTCAGTCCATGAGTATGGCTGATGAAATTTACTCATTGCCCCTCAAGTACACCGGTGATTTTGCAGAAGCAACCCAGTTGACCTTCGAAAACAAGCAGATCTACGATCAGCTTGAAATGGGAAAAGTAGAAGCTCGGTGGATGAAGACAACCGATGGCAAGCAGATGTTGACTTGGGTTATCTATCCGCCTCAATTCGATCCGAATAAGAAATACCCCACCCTACTCTTCTGCGAAGGTGGACCGCAAAGTCCCGTAAGCCAATTTTGGAGCTATCGTTGGAACTTCCAAATTATGGCAGCCAACGATTACATCATAGTAGCCCCCAACCGTCGCGGTCTTCCCGGCTTTGGCTTAGAATGGAACGAAGCCATCAGTGGCGATTACGGTGGTCAGTGCATGAAAGATTACTTCACCGCCATCGACGAAGTAGCCAAAGAATCCTATGTTGATAAAGACCGTCTAGGATGTGTAGGTGCCAGCTTCGGAGGCTTCTCCGTCTATTGGCTTGCCGGACATCACGACAAACGCTTCAAAGCGTTCATTGCCCACGACGGTATCTTCAACATGGAAATGCAATATTTGGAAACAGAAGAGAAATGGTTTGCCAACTGGGATATGGGTGGCGCTTATTGGGACAAGAACAACTCCGTTGCCCAGCGTACTTTTGCCAACTCCCCGCACAAGTTCATTGATAAATGGGATACTCCTATCCTCTGTATCCACGGAGAAAAAGACTTCCGCATCCTTGCCAATCAGGCAATGGCCGCCTTCGATGCTGCCGTAATGCGCGGTGTTCCTGCTGAACTGCTGATCTATCCCGATGAAAATCACTGGGTACTGAAACCTCAGAACGGTGTTTTGTGGCAACGTACTTTCTTTGAGTGGTTGGATAAATGGTTGAAGCCGGCTAAACAATAAGATTCCAAAGAGTATAAAACAACAGTCCCCGATTCTCGATGAAGAACCGGGGACTGTTTATTTATCCATACAAAAAAGGGAAAATCACTGCCTTTCTATCAAATATTTGCCGATATTGCGTGTTTCCTTATCAAAGTCAGCACCAATCTTTACCAATTCCCGTCCATCCAATAAATAAGGAAGCAAATAATCTTTCTCATTGATCTGTCTCAATGCAGTCTCAGCACTGCCGTTCAACTTAAACTCAAATACATATATATGACTGTCAGTCTTCACAACAGCATCAGCCCTACCATGAGAACTATGAACCTCACTTTGAATAAACTGTCCAAGCAAAGTGAACACCACATAAAAAATAGCCTGATAATGCCGTTCGGTATCATCACTCAGTTCATAGGGTATTCCTGCAAAGAATACTTTCAGACGATTCATGAAAGCTTCCACCTCTCCGGCACGCAGTTCGCGCATAAACCTTGCTATATAAAAACCGGTCTCGTCATTGGAAACCTCCGTATAATAAGGTACCAAAAAATTCAGAAAACCATAACGGACCTCATCGTTGGGAAAACGAAGCATGTATAGGTCCACCTCCTTATCATAACCTTTGATGGTCAGGTAACCGCTCTGATAAATCATAGGAAGAGGATTTTTCTTCTCAGCCCGGTATTCCGAAAAAGCAGATGCAGTTACTTCCACTCCATCTATCAGATAACGCAAATCATAATCACTTTGCTTCAGCAAATCCACTAAATACGTAGGGGTACCGGTCTGAAACCAATAATTACCGAATTTTCCACCATCAAATACATTCAGCAAACTAAAAGGATTGAACAGACCGACCGATCTTTCTGTAAAATGATAGCCATCATACATGGCAGTCAGACGGTTTACCGTTTCATCAAATGTCAGTTCGTTCACTTCTCCCAAGGCTTTTATCTCAGGAGTGAACACTTGCAACAGCTCTTCCTTCGTAATGCCACAGAGTTGCGCGTATGGGGGTTTCATACTGATATCATTCAACTGATTCAAGTCGCTGAATACACTTACCTGCGCAAATTTGGTGACACCCGTCAGAAAAACAAAACGCAAGTAGCGGTCAGAACTCTTCAGTACACCATAAAAAGATTTCAAGGTACGACGGTATTCATCCAACAAATCTTCGTTCAAAATAGCCTGCAACAAAGGTTTGTCATATTCATCAACCAAAACAACTACTTGCTTGCCTGTTGCTTCATAAGCATGCCGAATGACACTTGTGAAACGGTCGGAAAGTGTTGTATCCTTTTCATCCCTTCCCCACTCTGTTTCCCATATATTTAAATAACGAATCAATATCGATCTTAGACTTTCCGCACAATCGTATTTCTCAGCATTCAAATCCAAGTGCAATACAGGATATTGTTCCCATCTTGTTTCCATCTTTTCAATGGCAAGCCCTTGAAAAAGGTCTTTACGCCCTTGAAAATAAGCTTCAAAAGTAGAAATAAGCAGACTTTTGCCGAAACGACGAGGACGACTCAAAAAATAAGGGATCGAAGTAGATACTATCTGATAAATCATAGCTGTCTTATCTACATAAAGAAAGTTCTCCTCACGAAGTTTCTCAAAAGTCTGTATGCCAATAGGCAATTTACGCATCTGTTCCATTTCTAACCGCTACTAAAGATTATTCGCAAATATACTCTTTTTAATCTAAAACAGATAAGTTGATACGTTTTTTCACTCCTTAGTTACGAAAAGATAAAATGAATTTTATCAGACTATTTATTCAAATGTAAATGGAAGCACTTTCTCACAAACAGCACATAAATCAAGCTCAATATGAGAATGCAACCTGCTAAATAAATATACCCATCATCTTGGCAATAGATATATCCTGCTACAACTACAGCTTGCGCTATCATGTAAATAGCAGAAACTGCCACATGAGGAATCTTCAACTCATTCGCCATAAGCTGATACAAATGCTTACGGTGCGGCAAACCGATATTCTCATGAAGCATCAGGCGGTGAATGATGGTCAACACGCTGTCAACACCATAGACGGACAACAAAACAATCCAGCTGAAATCTTCTGTACAGATAATTAGTTTACCTATCAAGAAAAGAAGAATAAAGGCGATACTCACAGAACCCACATCACCGGCAAAGCATTTCGCTCTCTTACGGAAATTGAAGAAACAAAATACCACAACAGAACAAATCACCGTATAAATAAAGCCATTTTCCACAAAAGGAATGATCTCCTTGTTGATTATTGCCAAGGAAGTTAGTACAACCAAGGAATAGCCACCCGTGATACCGTTAATTCCATCCATAAAGTTATAGGCATTGATGATACCCGTGCAGATAATCAAGGCAATGACAATCCACCACCATTCCAGAGAGAACAAGCCCCATTGGCAGAACATCAATACCATAGCCGAGAAGTGGAAAAGCAATCTCGTTATCTGCCGGGTGGACTTGATATCATCCACAAAGCTGATGAACGTGACCAGAGTCAAGGCAAGCATAAACAAAGGGTATTCAAAACCACTTGTCAGAAAGTAAGCCAACGCACCGAAATAGAAAATAATCCCGCCACCGCGCAAAGTAATCTTTGTATGAGAACTTCGTTCATTCGGCTTGTCAATGATATTACACTTGTCAGCTACCCTAAAATAAAAAAGTTCTGCTAAAAATAGCAGAACCAACACCATCAAGTAATACATAACCATATCGCTCCCTTTTTAACTCTTCAATTATTAATTCTTTAATTTGAAAACGATTTTATCGTTTTCACGATTCCCTCCTCCGCACTCACAGGCATCCTGTCAATGTCCAAAGCAGACTTTATCTTTGCATTGCTCACCATATAGTTCTCCGTCAGCTTGCGCAAGCGTTCCGTGTTCAATGGAAGATGAAGCAATGTTCCTAATTTGGCACATCCTTCCATTATCCTTTTATTCATTTTCCAGATATGAGGCTTACGTCCCAAGACCTCACACATCAAGGCTATCAGCTCATTCGTGGACAAGGCTTCATCGTCACCGATATGGTAAATGCCGCCAGCCACATTCTTGGTCAACAAGCCTTCCACCACATAGCAAAGGTTATCAATCGAAGTGAAAGAACGCCTGTTCTCAAAAGCTCCCAAAGGCCAGGGAACGTCCTTCTTCACTACATTATAGAGCAGATTCAAGTTTCCTTTATTACCGGGTCCATGAATCATGCAAGGACGTAATATAAACACCTGCTTGTCATCACACCAAAAACCTTTCCACTTTCCACTTTCAACTTTTAACTTGCTGAGGATGTAATTCTCAGCAGCAATCTTGCTCTCCCCGTATGGACCAACCGGCACAGGTACCACATCCTCCGTCAACACATCCCCCACTACACTGTCAGCAGCAGCCTTCACCGAACTGAAGAAGATAAACTTCCTGGCAGACGACTCCGTAAAGAAGTCGAATATCTTCTGCGTAAGTCCCGTATTGATGTCAAAATATACCTGGGCAGCAGACCGGTTCTTTGTATCGTGAGCCTTGCCTGCCAAATGGATGATAGCGTCAAACTCCGGAAGATTCTGCATCGGAAAAGAAGAAGGCTCAATATCCTTCCAAGAAAACGTCTTTATCACCCCTTCCTTTTCAGGAGCAACAATATCCAAACCATAAAGGTTATGACGTTCCTTCAGGGCCACAATAAGATTGGAACCCACAAAGCCGTGGATTCCGGATATTAATATGTTCATGGAATTATTCTATAAAATATTCTGGACGGAAACGTGATTATTGGTGATATACTTGATGAAGTAAGTATCCTCAATTACAGAGAAAATAATATACCACGTTGTATTAGGATTGCGTTGATATGTGATGTAATGTATATCCTTACCATACCGTTCAAAAAAGACAGGAGATTTCTTTTTTCAATTTAGAATGAATATTCTGTTGAATATCAATTATCAGTTCCTCCACATAAGAAATTGCAAAAGGATAAGTGCACAAATACTCCTTTTCGACAAGTTTTTTTATAAGTTCATACAAATCTTCTTCAACTTCGGCGGCAAATACAACTTTCATTTGAACAAGGCTTTTATACGAGGACGAAGCTTGTCCAATAGTTCCTCACCAGAAATAGCACATCTGATATCATCACGTTCTCCTATAACAAAATCGGAATTCCTCTCGCTACTCGTATAAGTAACCATTGGCTCAGCAGCCTCCTGCAATTTTGGCTCTTCTTCTTTATATGGTTTAATTTTACTCATCGTTCCAATCTTTCCACAAAGATACTTGAAGATTAAGAGATGTCCTAATTATCATTCACTTATTTGTGCCTTCAAATACAACTTCCTCACAAACCTCATATCATGCTCCACCATTATTCTCACTAATTCCGGAAAACTTGTCTTGGTAGGATTCCAGCCGAGCAGTATCCTGGCTTTTGTAGGATCACCCAACAATTGCTCGACCTCACAAGGGCGGAAATACTTAGCATCAACCTCAACCAAGGATTTTCCGGTCTTCACGTCAATACCCTTTTCATTCACACCTTCACCTTCCCAACGAAGTTCAATGCCAACCTCCTTGAAAGCCAACGTAGCAAACTCACGAACCGTGTGCATCTCACCCGTAGCTATCACGAAATCCTCGGGAGTATCATGCTGAAGGATCAGCCACATACATTCCACATAATCCCTAGCATACCCCCAGTCACGACGGGCATCCAAATTGCCCAGATACAACTTGTCCTGGAAATCTTGGGCAATACGGGCTGCAGCCAAAGTAATCTTACGGGTCACAAAAGTTTCCCCCCTCCGCTCGCTCTCATGGTTGAACAGAATACCGTTCACGGCAAACATGCCATAACTCTCACGGTAATTCTTGGTGATCCAGAAGCCATACTGCTTTGCCACTCCGTAAGGGCTACGGGGATAGAAAGGAGTTATTTCCTTTTGAGGGACCTCCTGCACTTTTCCGAAAAGCTCGGAAGTGGAAGCCTGATAAATCCTCGTCTTCTTCTTTAGACCAAGAATACGAACAGCCTCCAGCATACGGAGCGTACCCACGGCATCAGCTTCTGCCGTATATTCGGGTACATCAAAGCTTACTTTTACATGGCTTTGGGCAGCAAGGTTATAAATCTCATCCGGCTGAACCAACTGAATGATCCGGATAAGCGAACTGCTGTCCGTCATATCCCCATAATGAAGATTGATCAAGCGGTCATTCTTCATGTCACGCACCCATTCATCTAGATAAAGATGTTCGATACGCCCCGTATTGAAAGAGGAAGAACGGCGAAGAATGCCATGGACTTCATAACCTTTTTCTATTAGGAACTCGGCAAGGAAAGAACCGTCCTGACCGGTGATACCGGTAATTAATGCTATCTTTTTCATTAATATATTTTACAATCTAATTATACAATCCGAATTTTCTCCAATACCTAAACAAAGACTTTAAAAAGATACAAGCATATTTCAAAGATCTTCTTGCAGACCGTGTACCCTCATATTCAACCATTGCCATTGGATAGTATATAACACTATATCCGTGCTGATACATCCTTTTACATAAATCCATATCTTCGCAATATAAGAAATAGCCTTCGTCCAATCCACCCACAATCTTATAAGACTCACGAGACATCATCATAAATGCTCCGCACACCCAGTCAACGGCTATTGATGATGAAATGGGAGGGATTTTGCCCAATCCAACCAATCTTCCAAAATGCCTTTTAAAAAATCTTAATGGAGTAATGAAGCTACGAAAACTATCTTGAATTTCATTTTTCTTATTGCATATCATTGGGGCTATTAGACCTACATCTTTTTGATTCTGCAAATAATTAGCCATATCATCTGTACCTTGTTTCAAACGAACATCTGGATTCATAATAATTAACACATCACCAACAGACGCTTTTAGACCACGATTCATGGCATACGCAAAGCCACCATTCTTCTTATTAAAAAGCCATTTCAGTTGAGAATATTTAGTAATCAATTTCTGCTGTTCTTCTAAAGTATAATCAGAATTTGATGACACTACAACCTCAATATCTATATTGGGTAACTCACAAGATATAATCGAAGCATAACAAGCTATAACATCCTCAATAGAATAATATTCCACTATTACAAAAGAAAGTTTCATTCTACTATTATCCATTGTTTTTGACTGAAATCATATTGTTTTATAACTTTAGCCGGTTGACCAACTGCTATACACCAAGCTGGAATACTTTTTGTAACCGTAGAGTTGGCTCCAATAATACAACCACGTCCTATAGTCACTCCCGGCATAACCACCACTCCCTCACCAAGCCAAACATTATCTTCAATCAATACCGGTGCTGTATAGTAGGACCGTTCTATAGGTGAGGACTCTGGAGAAGACTGATGCACACCTTTATATGAACCATGTGAATTATCTGAAATATAGATATGGCTTGCCATCAGCACATTATCACCTATCACAACTTTATTCATAGCTGATATATGTACATAATCATTTAGTTGAATACACTTTCCAAACGTTATCCGTTTTATATCTATCTCAGAAAAGGCCTCAAAGCGACATCCTTTCCCAGTAGTTAATCCTTCACCAAAATCAATAAATTTACGTCCTCGTATTTCTATCGGCAAACGAACAATACGTGCTTTCGGAAACAATAACTTAGTAAACAGTACATAGTAGCAAAGCTTTAAATAGCCGAAGAAAGAATAATGATTTTTAGGCCTCCTCATTTAATATCTTATCAAATAGTTTATGCCATGAATATACAGTCTGTCTATCTTCTTCTTGAATTGGTACATCAATAAAAGTAGAGTACTGACTTTCTATAACCTCCCTCATTCTTTTTGCTAAATCAGTTGGACAGTCTGGATCGAAAAAAGAGACAATACTAGCCCCCATTGCTGTTTCATGAGCATATGGAAGATTTGAAATAATCATAGGTTTATGATAAATAGAAAATTCAGAAATAGGAAGTCCCCAAGTTTCTAATTTGGAAGGAAATATCAAGCAATCTGCCAAAGCATACATTTCAGCTACTTTTTCCTTTGATAATAGGCCAACAAAACGAATCATATCTAAATTACTGTATTTCATGTAAATACTATGAGAATAATGATTCTCCGACCCATCTAGTGTCAATACTATTTGAAAATTCTTCAAACCATTCGAACACAATATTTCACATGCCTCACATATTACTTCAAAGTTCTTAAACGTCCTAGGAAAGGCAGGATAAAAGAAAATCTTTTCATTTTCATTGGGAACATTATTTATTTTCGGAATATCCTCCAATTTCTCTGTAGGCTTTGCTACAATAACTTTATCTTCATTAAGAGAAAACATTTCAATAAAAGCATCTTTTATCCAATTCTGTTGAACAACAATAAATAGATTCTTTTTAATATTAATGCGATACAAATATTTATATAGATAGGAAAACAAAACTTCTTTATAACAATTAGCTACATCCTTTATTTTAGAATGATAAAAAGGCATAGCGTTATGACAATAGACAACCCTTCTATTAGATTTGACACAAGAGGTAACATCGTGTAAAGAGAACCACAGATAAGGTTTAATATTCAATGATAATTTATAAGAATATATATATTCATAGAAAACTCTTAAAAGCCAATTCTTCTTAGGCCATTTCAACTCAATATATTCTACATTCGAAAAATTCGCAAGCTCTTTATCATGCACTATAGCAACTACAAGATATTGATCATTATCGAATTCGCTTAATGCGGCTAAACATTTCTGCAGAATAGTTAACGGACCGCCTTCAACCAAATTCACGGCAGAAATTACAATGACTTTCTTTTCCATAATATTATGATGACGTATATCTGTGTTTCCTATACTTATCCAATACAAATTGAGGGATGAGCCTAATCATGAATGTTCTCAGCCTAAAATAACACAGTTTTAGAAGGTAATTTAAGCCATGATTATTTCCAATAGTCCTTGAGACCTCAATATAAGTTTCCAATACACGTTCGGTAGAAAAACCGATTGCATCATATAAAGCAATTGACAAATTACAATACAGAAAAACATGTCCTTTCTTATAAAGCGTATAAAAAAAATTATAATCTGATGCAACCTTATAAGACAAATCAAATGGTGTATGCTTCATCAAGGAAGTTCTAACCAAAGTTGATTGATGACAAAAAGGTAAATTTATATCATTATTGGTAAAAAAACGCCCTTTCAACAAACTGGTACCCCATGGATATTTTACGATTGTATCACCATATATAACATCCACATTATTATTTATATTATCATCAAGAAAAAGGGTACTGAGAACTTTATTATTTACAAAAGAGTCACCTGCATTCATGAATATTATCCAATCTCCTTTGGCAAACATAACGCCCTTATTCATAGCGTCATATATTCCTTTATCCGGTTCGCTAATAACATAAGAGAATGAGGAAGAATATGCATTAATAATATCCATAGTTCCATCAGTGCTTCCTCCATCAATAATAATATATTCAAAATTATCGAACTGCTGGTTTAGCACACTATCAATTGTATCGCGTATAATACCTACCACATTGAATGTTACTGTCACAATTGAGACTATTGGCTCCATACACTTTTAATTTTAAAACCAGAATGCTCTACTATTAAAATAGTCAGCATATATAACATTATAGGATGTATAAAATCCACATGAAATGGTCTTTGTAAATAACCTAGAAATAAAATTACCGCTGAAAATAAATATACATGCTTTTTCAGCCCTAAACATATTATGAGTAATAATGGCAAATAAGTGATAAACGTTCCTACTATTCCATCTTTAGCCAGTGTTTCGTAAGGATTATCTGCCATATATTCCATTTTAGCCATATTTTCAGCTCCAATTCCCATTACTGGGGCTTTCGCATATTGTTTTTGTGCCATTTCCATTAATTCACTCCTACTATCCCCTTGTATCTTTCCTGTTTTATCATTTACCTCAAAGCGATAGAAAGTATATTGATATATATCATAAGGGGTATCTTTTGACAAATAGATAGCTCCAAACACAAAAGAAAGTCCAGCCAGCAAAAAAAAAGCATGCCGCAATTTTGTTATATAGAAAAACATTAAATAAAAACAAAGTTGAATATAATACGCTATAGAGAATGTAAAAATTAAGCAGACAATCAACTTTTTTTCTAATTTCCAATCCCTTACAAACAAACGATTCAATATTAATGCAAAAACTCCCCAATATGCCATAGCCCCTGGCTCATCAAAGTATCCAGAATACCTTATAATATTCCCGATATACACATTTGTACAGCTAAATCCAAAGCAATAAGCTGTCCTTCCATCCACATTATTGAATTCAAAAAGAGGAGTAAGAGAAAGGAGTAAAACCAAAAAGAAACAAATAACTCCTCCTATTGCCATAAATAAAATCCATTTATTATAAAGCCGCAAAAAATACAACAATCCTTGATCCGTATTATACATAAATAGCAAAGCTAAAAATGCAACAGACATAAGCACAACCCTTGTTATATATGATGCATCATTATGATAATAAAAGAAAAATAACCAAGATAGGATTTGTGCTACAAATAGGCAATTAAATAAAGGAGAGAACAAACGTATTCTTTGCCTAAATATGAGGAAAGACGAAAATATAAGCAACAAAAAGTATACAGACAATAACTTCACGCTTGGAATTGGAAGAAACTGAGAGAACACATAAGGATAAAAAGAAGCAAGAATAAGAAAAAGCAGGATAGCAGCCCATTTTCGCTTTATCCCTACAACTGAGATTTTCATTCTTATAAATTTAACTTTATTCAAATATCTTATTCCAAAAGTTTACATGCTGCTCCACCACAGTTTCATAGGAGAACTTGCTTTTTACAGACTCGCGTAATGCCACTTTCAGATCCTCATTATCACAATTATCTAAAGCCCAGCAAATTCCCTCTTTCAAATCTTCGATACTGCCTAATTCTGCTAAATACCCTGTTTTCTTATGGATAATAATATCAGGAATTCCCCCTGTATTAAAACCCACAACTAACGTTCCACACGATTGTGCTTCCACAATCGTTTGTCCAAACGACTCTACTAAAGAAGAAGTAACATAAATATCAACCGCATTATACAATAAAGGTAAAGCACACTCATCGGTTATTCTTCCTAAAGAATAAACAGGATATGGAATAACTGAACACTCATCAAGAGAAAGGTGATTCCCCAAAACTACCAATCCAAGTTCCCTCTCATTAATTTGCTTCAAAGAGTTCTTAAGAAAATGCCACCCCTTATATGAATTAGCAGTTCCCCCATCTGCAGCAAACAAAATCAATTGTTTATCCAAAGGTAACCCCAAAATCTGGCGGGCTACACTTTTATCTACAAATGAGAAGCGTGAAATATTTAACATATTAGGAACAATAATCCGTTCCTTATCTTTAAACAAAACACTCTTCTCAACGCATTCATTCATCCACTGGCTTGGAGACATTATATACATATTATCAAATGCTGCAATCTTCTTTTTCTTCCTTAATCCATATCTTGCAATAAAATCAATAGAACGTCTTCCTATATCAGGACATTTTGCACAAGAAAGCTGAAAACCACTACATGAAAAAGCATGGTGGCATCCACCTGTCAGTAGCCACATATCATGCATAAAGAAAATAACAGGCTTTCCTAATAATAAAAGATGTTCAAGTTCCCTTATTCCCAAAAAGAAATTATTAATCCAATGTATATATATTATATCAGCATCTCGTACTTCTTCAAGATGTGTTAAATGATAAGAGTGCAAATATCCAAATGAAAATAAATTATGAGGGAGTAGTATTTTCTTTTTTAAATGAAAAGAAAGAGAGTAATATAAATTATATAATAATTTAAAACTTTTCCTCCTATAATCTGCTATTGACGATATTGTAGAATCTGATGTAGTCTTATTCATCACCAACATACGAGACTCTATACGATTTGCATTCATAGCTTCATTCATTCGATAAGCAGCAATTGCCGCTCCACCTATCCTATCAGATGTCGATATATGTAGAACTTTCATAGTCGGGACAATATTAACCTCAAAAAGCGTAACTTAAACTCTTTCGAATACTTTGGTGATAGAAATATAGAAAAATGAGTAATACTATATATCATACGAAATACTAAAGCGTACAATAAAGAATGGTGCTTCCTAGTTACATAAAACAGACTTTTTGTCATCTGTTCTATTTTAAATAGACTTTCCTTCTTTTTAGAATGTGAACTTCCACCTTCCAGATGCACTATTGAAGGACCATCAATCAAAATATTATAATAACCAGCTTTTACTAACCTATACTGCAACTCCATTTCTTCTGCATACATAAAAATATTTTCATCAAACATAAATTGTTCAGCCACATCTCTTCTTAAAAACATATCGGCTCCTATCACATAATCTACCACAACGATTTTTTCAAACGGCATTATACGCTTTTGCACATTAAAAAAGCCAAAAGAGAATGATATACGAGATATAAGTAAGGAAATAAATGACTTCCATTCTACGGTAATTGTATGAAAGACTCCATTTGAGTCTGTTGGGCATAAATCACGGGATAACATAACACATCCGCATACTCCTATTTTATCTGATGAATTGTCCATAAAAGAACAAAAATAAGCCAATGCATTATTTACAAAGAAAGTATCAGAGTTTAGATATAGAATATATCTTCCTTTGGAAATTTTCAGCCCTAAGTTATTAGCTTTCCCAAAGCCCAAATTCTCTTCTGAAGGAATAATTGTCACATCTGGAAATTTACTTTTCAAATAACTTACAGAACCATCATTGGAATTATTATCCACAACAATAATCTCATAAGTTACATCGTAGGTTTGCTGCAATATTGAAGTTATTGCTTTATCCGTCAACAATTTAGTATTATAATTTACTATTATTACAGATATATCCATTTTCTAAACTTCTAATAACTCTAGCTGGACAACCAGCAACTAATGAATATTTAGGAATGTTCTTTGTTACTACAGAATTACACCCTATAATAGAATGAGCCCCTATTGTCACCCCTGGCATGATAGAAACTTTATCTCCAATCCAAACATAATCCTCAATAATGACAGGCCCTTTAGAATACAATTTTCTTCGAGTCGGATTGACTCTTAACTCAAAATAATCCATTTTTCCATGGCTGTTATCAACAATTGTCAGCCATCGACCAGTTAATACATTGTTTCCTACAATAATAGCATTTATTGAACTCATATGAGCATATTCACCTATTTCAGTAGCGTCTCCAATTTCAATACGTGGTGTATAGTTATCATCTAAATAAGTAGTTATCGCATTTATAATCGAGTATCTACCTATAAGAGTCTTATTTCCAATAGTAATCTTCTCTAATCCATTATAGTTTAATGGAGGATATATACAACTCCCATAACCTATACTTTTTATGTACTTAGACAAATACACAGTATAAATGCGAGCTTTGATATATTGGATCCTACGAAAAAAGTTCCGACTGAAAATACAAGAATAGAGATTCACAACATAAAAAAGAAGTTTCTTTATTCTTTTCATCATTACTATTTACAGATAATTAGTTTAATCGTTTTTTTCATTTTTGTAACGAGGTACAGATAGTATCCACGTAAACAAAGTTTGTAATAATCAAAGGTTGAATAATAGACATTTAAGACCTCTTTAACATCTTCTTCTGTAAAATTATATTTTTCTTTTTCCACTTTCAATGTGGAAAACCAAATAGTAAGAAATTCCAATAATTTAGACTTAACTATAATGAATGTATCCAAAGATATTCGTTCTTTATATCTCAACTCAGATAATAAATCTAAAAAAGTCACTGCGAATGTATGAAACAGAGGATAACCACCTTTACCTATATCATCTTGCATATATTGATACTTTTCATCAACAATAACGTAGTTACTACTTTTTCTTATGTTCAATAAAATTGATGTATTAGGGAACATCTTATTGAGTCTCAATCTACTAAGGTTATCAGTATCAATATCCCAAATTGATATTCCAGCACTCCAGCTACATAAATAAGTCATATTCCTAACAAACTCATCTTCATCTTTACATTCAATTAAATTACCTAAATGTAGCTGATTATCTGAAAAATAAATAATAGGTTTAGTATCCTTATATGTATTTGCTATTTCTAACCATCTATTAATACTCCCCGGCAACATCAAGCTACGATGATTAAGCATTTTCCTTAAAGTACCTTTGCCTTTTTGCAAGCTTGTTACTAAGTTTAAAAAGCCCTCATCCTTTGTTTTTATATACCTAAGATTGCTATATTGAAACATTGAAATATCTGATTCCAAAGTAGAATTATCACCATTGTCAGTTATAATAACTTCATATTTGTCTAAAGCTACATTCTGGGAATAGATAGATTCCAGCGTTGGTAATACCCATTTAGATACACCATTTGTAGGAATACATATAGATAAAAGTATATCTGCCATTATCTAAATTCATTAATAATATCCACAATAAGCCTCGCATCTTCAGTGGACATAACCGGACTAATAGGCAATGATAACTCCTCATTATGAATCTGTTCTGATATAGGATATGACCTTTCACTCCACCGTTTATAGCACTCTTGTCTATGAGGTGGTATGGGATAATGGATCAATGTTTGGATACCATGTTCCGCCAAATAGGATTGAAGTTCATCTCTCTTTGGTGTCAAAATAGGGAATATATGAAATACATTGGACTCACGAGGTAATAGAACCGGATATGAAATCAATGGATTTTTCAAGTTATCATAATAAATTTGAGCTATGGCTTTACGCTTCTCATTATCTTCATCAAGATATTTTAATTTTACATCAAGAATTGCAGCTTGAATTTCATCCAAACGACTATTACGGCCGCAATACCTAAACACATACTTTTGTTGCGATCCATAGTTAGCAATAGCGCGTACAACTTTTGCCAATTCTTCATCATTAGTCGTTATCGCACCTGCATCGCCAAATGCTCCCAAATTCTTGCCTGGATAAAAACTATGTCCGGCGGCATCACCAAGTGATCCTGTCAGTTGGGCTTTAAAAGCACAACCATGAGCTTGTGCATTATCTTCTACTAACTTCAATCCATATTTATTACAAATCTCACCTATCTTATCCGAATATGCACACCTACCATAGAGATGAACAATAAGAATAGATTTTGTTTTTTCTGTAATAGCTTTTTCTATCTCCGAATCATCAATCTCCAGTGTTTCAATATCAGGCTCTACCAACACTGGTATAAGATTATTCTCTGTTATTGCCAAAATTGAGGCGATATAAGTATTTGCCGGTACAATTACTTCATCGCCGGGTTTCATAAGCCCCAGTTCTATATATGCACGATAAATTAAAACTAATGCATCAAGACCATTGGCACAACCTATAGTATATTTTACTCCTACGTATGAAGCATAGTTTTCTTCAAAACGTCTATTTGCTTCACCTTGAAGATACCAACCTGAATTAATAACATCAGAGACAGCCTTTTCTATTTCTACCTGGTTTTTTTTCGTAATTTTTTTTAAATCTAAAAATTTTATCATAATATGTAACCTCTATATTTCATAAAATCACTATAATTACGAATATAATCTTCTTCCAAATAACTTTCTGATGCCAAGACCAAACAAATAGATCCAGAAGAAAAGCCCTGTTCAGATGCCCAAATGCCAGGTGGAATATGAAGTCCATAAAAAGGCCGATTCAGCAAAATAGTCCGCTTATTTATCCCATCATCCAACACAACCTCAAAACTGCCACTGGCTGCTACTAACAGCTGATGACATTCCTTATGTGCATGAGCACCACGAGCCTCTCCTCCTGGAATATCATAAGAATAAAACACACGCTTTACAGCAAAAGGTATATGAATGTTGTTGTAAACATAAGTCAGATTACCTTTTTCTTCGTGATTCTTCTCCAATTGAAACAATGAGCAGTCAAAAACAGTTGGATACGCTTTTAGAATATTCCAAGAATTCGTCATAATCCATTATATAATCTTTTTCATTATAATTTGTTGATGAAACAATCAACGCCAGTGAATTTGTTGAAAAATTATTCATTATTCGCCAAACTCCTTTGGGAACATGAATCCCATAGTAAGAGCGATTTAAGCTAAATACTCGCTTTTCTTTACCATTATCTAAACAGACATCAAAACTTCCAGATAATGCAACTATAAACTCCTCATTCTCACGATAAGCATGTCCTCCTCGCTCCACTCCTCCAGGAACATCATAAATCCAATAAGTACGTTTTATTTTAAAAGGTATTTGCTTTAGTTCTTCAATAATGGATAAATTACCACGTCCATCAGCTATTTTAGGAAGAGTAACTACTACACAATCTGCCATTTTCATTATCTTATATCGATTTTTCCTACAATTCACTCATTTCATGAAATAGACAAAAGTTTTTTGAAACTATTCTTCTATTCCGTAAATTCATCTCAATCATCCTTGTCAGTCATCATATTATAATTCGCTATTGCTTGAGAATATTCTTTGTAAAAAGAAGCAGATGTCACTCTTCTAAGAAAAGCAATAATTTCACTTATTTCTTCACAATGAGGAAATCCCATTTGGGTTATACTACAGAAAAAGTCTCTCCTGCCTGTTACATTCACAGAACAAAAGATTATATTCTTCAAAGCAGCGTCTATCATTGAAATAGAATGTTCTCCAAAAACAATATCACATCCTTGCAAATCGTCTTCAAAAGAACTTCGTTTAAATGACAAACAAAATTTATCATTATCAACAGCATTAGGAATATGCGATGACATTTTTAAATTCGGGAGATTCAAAAAAGTTATATATTCAGCTACTCTATTGATAGAATTAACACCTTGATGAAGAGGATGAACCCAAACCGGATGACAACGATAAACAAATTCTATTTGAGGAAATTGAGCTGCAACTTTTCCAAATGCATAAAGCATTTTATCTTCATCTGAACGGTTTTTCAAAGCTGTCCAATCTCCTGCTCCACTTGCAACACATAAAACTTTCTTAATTTGCTTTGGATATTCAGGAATTGGCAAATATAATTTTTGTCTAAAAGGAATAATCCGATTTGGAAGTTCATGATAAAGAAAAGTCTGGCGCCCCATAGTATCCCATGTATAAAATTCGGTATATTTTCCAAAGAATTTAAGATATACACTCGTATAATTAGGAGGCAAATAGCCATCTTGCATCAACTTTATATTAAGTTTAGGATTATCCGGTAGTATTCGGTATCCTTCATGTAATGTTGAAAGCCTTATTGTTCTATTACGGAAGATAATTCCATGTTGAAAGAAATAATATTTTATGTTTTCAATTTTACAAGCAGGTTTAAATTTCAGGCTTAGTCTGTAAGAAATTCTATTCATACTACCATAAAAAAGATATTTAGTTCCTCCATCATAGGAAACATATATAGGCATATTATAGTAATTAGAAAAAACCTTAAACTTATTGCCAAGTTTACTTCTTAGCCTTTGAAACAACGATGTCAAGATTACTGTATTATTGTGATAATACTCACAATCAATTTTCCTAAATCCTCGCTCAATCCATATAGCTAAATCTATACCAAGATCATCAGCTACAATTATTTTAGTCTGAAAATCATTCTCTGAAAGTAATTTCTGAACAATCTTTTTATTCTTTATTTTTTTTATTTCATCATAATATTCAAAGACATCCGTTTGAAGTATGGGATTATACGCTTTTTTATCACATTCTTCCATCTCCTCATCTGTAAGAATATCAGAAAAGTTTTTAAAAAGACAATCGGTACCTAAAAATTGTATTATTTCCTCTGCTTCATTATCAAATATATATTGAGTAGAAACAACCAATGTCTTACTTCCTTGTTTCAGATTTTCTCTCAACTTAACCAAAGAAGGCAACTTTACATTTTGAGTTATTACAACTAAATTATCCATTGATTTTATCCCTTAAAAGTGTTGAACTAATTCCATCAGTATGATTCAAATACACTATTTCAACATTTAATGGTTTAAACTGTTCTTCAAACAAATTCCATGTATCCGTTCCTTTCCAATCCGATCCTACGAACATTTTATTAAAATGATATTTTTCCCAAGCACTTAACTTATTCTTATCAGGTTGGGGGACTACAATATCAACATATTTTATTGCTTCTACGATAGCGCATCTATTCTCAAAGGGTATAATGGGAATTTTATTTTTATCACGCAGAACCAACTCATCTGTACTAACACCGACTATCAAATAGTCACACAGTTCTTTAGCGTTACGAAGGATATTTAAATGCCCAATATGGAACATATCATACACGCCCGTTGTATAACCTATAATCATAATTCTTTATTTGCTTTTCCCATAAACGAACGGAACAAATCTCATAAAAAGTCGGTGTATCAAAATGCAGATTAACATAATCAGCAAAGTAAATAGTCCGGAAATGATACAGTTGTTATCAAAACCAATTTGATAACGTATGATATCGATGAAGAATATTTGAAAACCAACAATTGAAATCATGCAATCTGAGACTATTTCAAAGAATCGACTTTTAAACTTGCAGCAAGTAGCAATCAACAACAACATTACTGAACCCAACAAACCATTGAAGTAAAACAATGGAATGCTTAATAGACCTTGATTGCCCCAAATAATAGCGTGCATTGACACCCTTCCATTCAAGTTAGTTATCAAAATTGAAAGGCATAAAATTGCAAGTACAAAGAACATTTTTTTATAGACCTTGACAACCTTTGAATCATAATGCATCTTTTTAAGAATATACCCAATCAAATAAAAAGGAAAAGCCATTATTACTTGATTCAAAAACATAGGAAAACTAAATTTTATCAAAACGTAAAATCCGGCCAAACATATAATCATTCCTCCAACATACAAAACCATTCTTTTTCCACTATTTACGACTCCATTTACTTTCATTAAAAGTCCTAGTACTATATCCAATAACACTTTACAATAAAAAAGAACAATAAGGAACCATACCATAGTATTAGTAAACATATGACTAACCATAAAGGACTTTACTGTCGTTAGAATAACTGAAATATAGATGTCTCTTAATGAGCCTCCCCCAACTCGATAATAATAATCAGGCATCTCCCAAATAGCATTGTGAAACATTGGTGCTGCTACAATAGTAAATAAAATGAGGAAAAATAAAGAAGGATACAATATCGTTTTCACATATTTCTTCCACTGAACAGTATTATTGAATTTATGTAACATACCACTTACGACAAAGAAAAATGGCATATGCAAAGCATAAACATACAATCTTGTATTGGAGTAATCACTAATATAAATGAGCATAGACGACCAAGAAAGTAGCAATTACTTTTGCAACGTCAATATAAACGATCCTTGACATGATATTTAAACAGTTTTTTTAACAAAAAACAAAAGTACGTCTTGCCATGCACGTAATTTAAAGATTTTAGCCAAACCTATATAAATAGCAGTTCCAACAACTAAACCTCCAAAAAGTCTTAAATATATATTATCTGAAATCCAAAATACAAGAAATATACAGCCGACCATTAAGAATGTAGTTATTGTTATAGGTATAAGTTCACATATCTGTACACATAGACCTATCTTGATTAATTTACGTGTATAATATGTATTAATCATAAAAGCAATGAAAGTAGTAACAACTATTCCACCAACCATCCAAAGGATTCCTCGTGGAATAGTAATAAACATAGCTAATATAATTATTGCCTTTTTTAATATCTCAAGTTTTAAAAACAAATCAGAACGTCCTTTAACTTGAAGAAGATTTAAATTGACAGCATTAATCGGAGTCCATATTTTAGCAAGACAAAATATTTGCAATATAACGACACATCCTAACCATTTTTCTCCCAATAACACTAATATTAGTGGTTTTGCAAGAGCACCCAATGCAAACATCATAGGAAACATTATAAATGCCGTTGCTCTTAAAAGCTTAAGATAATTATTTTTTAAACGTTCATCTTCATCTTGAATAGCACTCAACACAGGAAATGTAACTCTTTGAAGAACACCCGTTACATTTGCAATAGGTAAATCTGCAAATTGTTGAGCACGTGTATAATTTCCTAAATCTTTAGCGCTATAAAATTTTCCAATTACCAATGGATATATATTGTTAAACATTGTATCCAAAAGACCAACAGCTAATATTTTACTTCCATATCCCCAAAGGTATTCAAAGGATTTTTTACTCCATCCAGTTACTGGTATCCATTTTGATAAAGTCCACAAAAGAATGGTTCTAATAAGAGCTGCTACAACTTGCTGAAAGGCCAATGCCCATACCCCATATCCTAAATACGCTAAAGTAAATCCAACGACTCCACTGACTAACGCTGCTGTGACTGATACCTTGGCTTGTGTCTGGAAATCTATTCGTTTAGTAAGTATTGCTTGTTGTACCGCACAAAGTGGATTAAAAAGTGTAGCTAATGCTGTTATTTTTAGAATGTTAGTTAAAATCGGTGTGTTATAAAAATTTGCAATCCATGATGAAGCGAAAAATAATATGCCATAACAAATAACACCAACCCCAATATTAAAATAAAATGCGGTAGAAAGATCCGTCTCTTCTATTTGAGGCTTTCTAACGAGAGCATTAGAAAAGCCACTATCAATAAAAACTTGAGCTAATGCAAGAAACACCAAAGGCATAGCAATAATACCATAATCCTGCGGCGACAACAAACTAGCTATAAGAATTCCAAAACAGAATTGGATTCCTTGCGTTGCGAATCGTTCAATTGCACTCCATACGAAACCTTTCTTTGTTTTTGACTTTAAATCATCTTCCAACATCAGTATACAAATATCAAGCACCCCAAAAAGATGTAATGATATTATTGATTAATTTTTAAATTGAAACTTAGCAATAAGTACTCAACCAGGACTTACTCCTCTATTTAAACATTTTTCCTATATCTAGACTGAAATATACACTTTCATAACTATAGTGCTTATACCACCACTTCCTCAAACGGATACGGATTATCCTCCACATTCTTCAACTCCTCTATAACCTCCGTTTGTTCTTTTGTCAAATTTTCCTTATTCCAGCCATCAATAATCGCATAAGCCTCTTGAAGCAAGGTTTCCTCATAGACCTCCCCATAGCAATAAGCCAACAAACGGACTTTCAATAAAGAAGCCGGAAGTTGTTCCAGAATTTCAGAGATGCGATCTAAGATAGCCTGCTTCTTTTGACCTTTATCTCCATTATCATAGATTGTGGCGTTATAACCCATCAAAAGGGCAAGGCACAGATTAGCCTCCTCTTCAACGCCAGATCCTTTTTCAGAAAACAGAGAATCGGATTTGACAAGCACCTCCTTATTCAGGTGACAGAAATCATCGGAATAGATAGATTCACCATTAGTATCCAAATACATAAGATCATGAGCTATCTGCTGAAGCTCAAGAGCACGAGAAAGTAAAGAATTCATCTTTGTATTGAGTTTTTTATTATTTACCAGGAGGAAAAGAAGATCCTTCGATAGAAATAGGACAACAAAGTATTATTGTCCTAAACAGCATGCGGCTTATGACAATAAATATATAATCAAAAAAGTAGAAATTACTGGTCTTTAATTACCTTCAGATAGGATTTAGGAACCTTGATGCTAGCCACCAAAACACCTGTGATGCGTATAACAACGTAAGTTTTATTAGCTTCTGTGGATATTTCACCTTCAATGCCACTGAATTCCCCTTTTACAACTGTAACTTTCTGACCAATAGTAAGAGGCTCATTATCGAAACAAACACCATCCGGCTTTAAATCCATCACAAACATAAAATCTTGCATCTGCTTATCGGGGACTACCAACATGGAATGTGTGGAAAGGTCTTTCATATAAAAGACTTGAACGCCATATATATTATGTAAATCACAAGCGAGTTGCTTGGTAGCATGGATAAAGATTAAGCCACGGGCAACCGGGACAACACTACGTTTTCGGCGATATTTTAGTTGCGTAACCACAGTACGAGTAGGAAGATAGCATTCTACATCCATTTTTTCTTCTAAACTCAACTTTTCGATACGCTTCTGAACAGCAAATTCTTGTTTGCTTAGCGTACGGGCTGCGAACCAATATTTCTGTGTTTCAGACACTTGAGATTGTTTATAAAATGGTGGGAAGTTTATTTTGGGTACGCTTCGCGGCCCGATCGAGACATTTGCTCTTTCAAAACCGCAACGGCATATAAATGCCAATAATTAGATATAAACGAATGAGGAATAAACACAAAACATAAAAAAAGACATTCGTTTAATGGGCGCAAAGATATAGTTCTTTTTTCAAACCAACAAATTGTTCAATAAAAATATTTAATAGAAATATAAACCCTTACCCCTGTTAGCAAACAAAGAAAAGGGCTACACCCTTTTGCCCGGATGGTGTAGCCCTAAGCGCAAAAGGGTGTAGCCATCCGACAAAAAGGGTGTAACCCTTTTACATCTACTGATATTCAAATAATTACAAACTCAAAATATGAAAATAGAGAGAAATCATGTATTATTTTTCTGCTTGATAATGAAAAGATTTTTCTCAAATATTAAAGATGCCCAATTCAGGGAATGTAGCTCCTTGCATAGCGAAGCAAATACCAAAACAAGCGCAACTTACAATCCAAAGAATAACCAATGTCCACTTCAAACCGGAATTCATCGGTTGCCAACTGAACAACTGGCGGAAGATAGCCCATACAATAGTTACCAAAGGAATACCTACCAAGATAACACCGGCTATATACATCACGATAGCAGACAACGGAGAGCTCGGCAATACGATATCAGCCATGGGGAAGAGCGAAATCAATGCTGCACCACCTCCAATAGCCACCATTACCGCAGCAAATAGCAAAGCTACAAATACCACTCCGAATACAAACAGTACCGGACTGCAAATAATAGCGAATATCACCAGACATACCTTCAAGAACCATCCGGCAACCATCACCAACATATCTCCTATTTTTTGAAGGGTAGTACGAGGCTTATCGGACTTCATATAATCATTTACTCCATTCGCTACTTTCTCGAAACCATCCGTCACTGTCTTTCCTATATTCTCTACCGTAACAGCTTCACCTCGCATATTCAGTTTCTCGGCAGCAGTTCGTGCTTCGGGAATGATCAGCCAGCATACAATATATACCGGTATCAGCGTACCATATCCACAAATCAGGATAACAAGCAACAATAAACGCAGTAAAGTAACATCCCATCCCAAATAAGCTGCAAGGCCACTAACTACGCCTCCCAACATCTTATCGTCAGGATTACGGTACAAACGACGACGTGTAGTAGTAGTACTTGATGTATCACCATTCCAAGTGCCATTTCCCTTACCTGCGTTTTTACTACCGGAAGCAGATTCGCCACTCTCATCACCCGATTCCATATCTTCGGGCTTTCCCATACGGGTAATCACTTCTTCTACATCGGCGATTGTGATTACTTGCAACCCTGCTGAAAGCTTTTCGGCAAATAGTTCCGAGATACGGCGTTCAATATCATCTACAATCTCGTCGGCACCCGCCTCTTTGCTGAAATGCAGTTTGAGGTTACAAAGGTAATTATCCAACAGGCGGTATGCATCATCGTCTATATTGAAAACGGTTCCGCCCAAATTAACTGTTAATGTCTTTTTCATAACAAGCTATATTTATTTTATGATTTTACGATTGAAATTACTTTTACTAAATGCTAACTCCCATGAGTATTTGCAATGTGGTTGACAGTTTCGTTCAGTTCTCTCCAGGATATTTCCAATTCACTAAGAAAAGCCTCTCCCCGTTCGGTCAACCGATAATACTTACGGGGAGGACCTTGGGTGGATTCTATCCATTCGTAACTTAAGAGATCGTCATTTTTCAGACGAGTGAGCAACGGGTAAAGTGTACCCTCCACTACAATCAACATGGCTTCTTTCAGCTTCTGGATGATGTCCGAAGCGTAAGCCGGTTCCTTATGAAGCAGCAGCATGATACAATATTCAAGCATGCCCTTGCGCATTTGCGACTTTACATTGTTTACATCCATCATTTTACTAAAGTTATAAGTTGTTAGTTATAAGTTATTCATTTATTAGTTTGACTTTATCAAGCTGAAAACAAGCATCAGCAAATAAGTTATAACTAACAACTCATAACCTATTAACTATCTTCATTAATTTGTATGGCACAAATATATGCATTACATCAGTACCTTGTATTACAAAGTACCTTATATTACAATTTATTAACCATACTATTTTAATTTACTTTCTTATTGCTAAATAAAAACCTTTTCATATCTTTGCTTTAACCCTAATCTATTTACATAATGAAAGTACTAACTATCCATGATCTGAAAACAATCAGGGAAAAAGCCGAAAAAGCACTTCTTCTACGCGAACAAAGTAACGAAGTGGTAGCCGCCCAGTGCTGTGGATTGGCAGTGGGAACAGAACATCTGCAAATCCTGATTTGTGGCGGTACGGGCTGCAAGGCTTCATCCAGTCATGTCATCGCTGAAAGACTTCAGCAGGCACTTGAGAAAAACAATATTGCCGACAAGGTAGACGTAATAACCACCGGTTGCTTCGGATTCTGCGAGAAAGGCCCTATTGTCAAGATTATCCCTGATAATACGTTTTATACCCAAGTAATCCCCGAAGACGCCGAAGAAATCATCAGTGAGCATATTATAGGAGGACGAAAGATAGAACGCCTTCTTTATATAGACCCCAAAACAGAACAGACCGTCAGCGATTCCAAGCACATGGACTTCTACCGGAAGCAGATGCGTATTGCTTTGCGCAATTGCGGCTTTATCGATCCGGAAAATATAGAAGAATATATCGCCTTGAACGGTTACACGGCTTTGGCGGATAGCCTGCTTGCCAAGAAGCCGCAAGAAGTAATAGACGTTATCAAGCGTTCGGGGCTGCGCGGACGTGGTGGTGGCGGTTTCCCCACCGGAAAGAAATGGGAGTTTGCCTTTATGCAACAAGCCGATATGAAATATGTGGTGTGTAATGCGGACGAAGGTGATCCCGGAGCATTTATGGACCGGTCTATTATGGAAGGAGATCCCCACTCCATTATCGAGGCGATGGCTATTTGTGGTTATTCCATCGGATCGCACAAAGGACTGGTTTACATCCGGGCTGAGTATCCGCTTGCTATCCAGCGTTTGAAAATAGCCATTGCACAAGCACGTGAATACGGGTTATTGGGAAATAATATCCTCGGTACAAACTTCAACTTCGACATTGAAATCCGTTACGGAGCCGGTGCCTTTGTATGTGGCGAAGAGACTGCGCTGATTCACTCTATGGAAGGCAAACGGGGAGAACCGACTTTGAAACCGCCCTTCCCGGCAGAAGAAGGCTACCTGAGCAAACCGACTAACGTAAATAATGTAGAGACCCTTGCCAATATACCTATTATATTGACCAAAGGCGCCGAATGGTTCTCCTCCATCGGCACAGAACGCTCCAAAGGAACGAAAGTTTTTGCCCTGGCGGGAAAGATTAATAATGTGGGATTGATTGAAGTTCCGATGGGAACTACCCTGCGTGAAGTGATTTATGAAATCGGCGGTGGTATCAAAGGAGGAAAGCAATTCAAAGCGGTGCAGACGGGCGGTCCTTCGGGTGGTTGCCTGACCGAGAAACATCTTGATACGCCGATTGACTTCGATAACTTGCTTGCCGAAGGTTCTATGATGGGATCCGGTGGCATGATTGTGATGGATGAAGACGATTGCATGGTGTCCGTAGCCCGCTTCTACCTGGACTTTACCGTAGAAGAATCGTGCGGAAAATGTACTCCCTGCCGCATCGGCAACAAGCGTTTATTGGAATTGTTGAACAAGATCACTGAAGGACACGGAACAGAAAAGGACTTGAAAACCCTCTCCACCTTGGGGCAAGTCATCAAAGATACGGCTCTATGCGGATTAGGTCAGACTTCACCCAATCCTGTACTCTCGACGCTCAATAATTTCTATGACGAATATGTGGAACATGTCAAAGATAAGACGTGTCGCGCCAAGCAATGCAAAGCGCTGCTCACGTATACCATCAATCCCGAGTTATGCATCGGCTGCCACCTATGTTTCAAGCATTGTCCGGCAGACGCAATTATGGGTGATATGAGAAAGCCGCATGTGATTAATCCGGAGACATGTATCAAGTGTGGCATGTGCATGGCACGCTGCAAATTCAAAGCAATTAATGTGGTTTAAGGTGACGAAGGAACAAGTTACCTTGTCAACTCTAAAAAGTAAAACTATGGAAGAAAAACAAATAACCCTACAAATAGACCACCATTACATTACCGTGCCCGAAGGTTCCACCATCCTCGAAGCCGCACGGAAGATTGGTATCAACATCCCTACCTTGTGCCATATCGACCTGAAAGGTACCTGCATCAAGAATAATCCCGCTTCTTGCCGTATCTGCGTGGTGGAAGTAGAAGGACGCCGCAACCTGGCACCCGCCTGCGCTACCCGTTGCACGGAAGGAATGGTAGTTCGCACCAGTACGTTGCGTGTAATGAATGCACGTAAAGTAGTAGCCGAACTGATTCTTTCGGATCATCCGAACGACTGCCTTACTTGTCCCAAATGCGGCAACTGCGAATTGCAGACATTGGCACTGCGCTTCAACATTCGTGAGATGCCTTTCAATGGTGGGGAGTTATCGCCCCGCAAACGTGAAGTCACCTCGTCCATTGTACGCAACATGGATAAATGTATCTTCTGCCGCCGCTGCGAAAGTGTTTGTAATGATGTACAGACAGTAGGTGCGTTGGGGGCTATCCGCCGTGGTTTCAATACAACGATTGCACCGGCTTTCGACCAGATGATGAAAGATAGCGAATGCACATACTGTGGGCAGTGCGTAGCCGTTTGCCCGGTAGGCGCGCTTACCGAACGCGACCATACAAACCGTCTGCTGGAAGATTTGGAGAATCCGGATAAGATTGTCGTCGTGCAGACCGCCCCTGCCGTACGTGCGGCATTGGGCGAAGAATTCGGTTTGCCTCCCGGTTCACTGGTTACGGGAAAGATGGTGTATGCACTTCGTGAATTGGGGTTCGATTATGTCTTTGATACGGATTTTGCCGCCGACCTCACGATTATGGAGGAAGGTTCTGAGATACTGAACCGCTTGACACGCTTCTTGAATGGTGACAAGTCTGTTCGCCTGCCTATTCTTACCTCCTGTTGTCCGGCATGGGTGAACTTCTTTGAACACCACTTTCCCGATATGCTCGACATCCCCTCTACGGCACGTTCTCCACAGCAAATGTTCGGGTCGATCGCCAAGACGTATTGGGCGGAAAAGATGGGCATTCCGCGGGAGAAGCTGGTAGTAGTGTCTATCATGCCGTGCCTGGCAAAGAAATACGAGTGCGACCGCGACGAGTTCAAGACAAACGGGAATCCGGATGTGGATTACTCTATCTCCACCCGTGAGTTGGCAAGGCTTATCAAACGTGCCAATATCGGCTTCACCCTGCTGCCCGATATGGAGTTCGACCAGCCGATGGGTACTTCTACCGGAGCCGGTGTTATCTTCGGTACGACGGGTGGTGTAATGGAAGCTGCGCTGCGTTCGGTATACGAAATCTACACCGGCAAGCCCTTGATGAACGTAAATTTCGAGAAAGTTCGTGGATTGGCGGGAGTACGACGGGCTACGATCAACTTGGATGGTTTCGAACTGAAAGTGGGCATTGCACACGGACTAGGCAACGCACGCCAGTTGTTGGAGGATATTCGTAACGGGAACAACGAATATCATGTGATTGAAATTATGGCATGCCCCGGCGGATGTATCGGAGGTGGCGGACAACCGTTGCATCACGGCAATTCGGATGTGCTGTATGCCCGTGCCAATGCGCTCTATCGGGAGGATGCTACGAAGCCGTTCCGCAAGTCGCACGATAATCCGTACATCAAGACGTTGTATGAGGAATATTTGGGCAAGCCCCTCAGCGAGAAGTCGGAGAAGTTGCTCCATACGCATTATTTTAACAAGTCGATTGATTAACCTCTAAAACGGAAAACTATGTCAGAGATAAAATTAGCTTGCGATGTTGCCGAACAAGTGCGTGCCATTTGCGACAAGTATGGCAATCAGCCGGGCGAACTCATCAATATACTCCATGAAGCGCAACATCTGCACGGATATCTGCCCGAAGACATGCAGCGTATCATTGCTCATCAACTAAATATTCCCGTATCTCGTGTGTATGGAGTGGTGACGTTCTACACTTTCTTCACCATGACGGCAAAAGGGAAATATCCGATTTCGGTGTGTATGGGGACAGCCTGCTACGTGCGGGGTTCGGAAAAACTCCTTGAAGAATTCAAACGTGTACTGGGGATTGAGGTGGGAGAAACAACTCCGGACGGCAAATTCTCATTGGATTGCCTGCGCTGCGTAGGTGCTTGCGGACTGGCACCGGTGGTAATGATCGGCGAAAAGGTATATGGCAGGTTGCAGCCGATTGATGTGAAGAGGATTTTGGAAGAATTGGAATAATTCACTTGCACCAGTGCATAAGACCAACGCTTGTACTAGCGTAAGCCTACACTTGTACTAGTGTATGCCTATACATATAGGAGTGTGACCTTACACTAGTACATGTGCAAATTCAAGCATTTACCGCAAAGAAACCTTATCTAGAATACCACTGAGATAGGCTATCGCAACTCCATAATTTGTCATCGGAATATTCTGATCCAGCGAACGGCCTATGCGGCTGAGCACATACTTCCGATTAAACATGCAGGCGCCACAGTGGATAATCAGGTCATAGGCGGACAAATCTTTGGGGAAATCATTGCCGGAAACGATATCTATACGTAAGTCTTCTCCGATACGCTTCCGCAATAACCGGGGGATTTTTACCCTGCCTATGTCTTCCGTCAGAGGGGCATGCGTACAGGCTTCGGCTATGAGCACTTTGGACTGAACAGTAAGTTTGTTGATGGCAGCAGCACCTTGAACGAAATAGTCTATATCGCCTTTATAACCGGCAAAGAGTACCGAAAAGGAGGTGAGCAGACTTTCAGCCGGCTTTTGCTGATAAACAATGGGGAATACCTGAGAATCGGTTATGATTAACTTTGGCGCATGAACAAGAGCAGCTAAAGTTTCTTGCAATTTATCTGTTGTGCAACTCATTACCAGGCATTTTTTATCCAATAACTCACGCATTGTTTGTACTTGGGGCAGGATCAGACGTCCTTTAGGCGCTTGAATATCTTGGGGCATCACAAGAAGAACCAAATCTCCCTCTGCTACCAATCCTCCTGTGATGGTTTGCCCGCCAAAGTCCTCCGGAAGCTTTTCAAGAATAGCTTGAAATATATCTTGAATACCTGAACGCTTTTTTGCACTGACAAGGATAGGTCGCTGCCCGCAATTCTCTTCTATAAGTAACGCGCGCTTCTCTATATCATCGAAGAGATCCGCTTTATTCAGAATCAGGATAACGGGGATTTCACGTTGAGCCAGCAGGTCGATCCATTTCTTTTCCTGTGCTCCGTCATCTTCACAAAGAAGTAAGGCGACATCGGTTTTCTCCATCGTCTTCAGCGTGCGTTCGATGCGCATCGCTCCCAACTCTTGCTGGTCATCATCAAAGCCCGGAGTATCTATAAAGAGACAGGCGCCCAAAGGATGCACCTCCATTGCCTTCGATACAGGATCGGTAGTAGTACCGGGAACTGCCGATACAAGAGCGGTATCTTGTCCGGTAAGAGCATTGATAAGACTGGACTTACCACTGTTTCGCCTTCCGAAGAGGGCGATGTGCAGACGATTACCACCCCCCGTCCCCCTAAAGGGGGAGGAGAATAGATTCACATTATTATGGTTGAGCGAAGTATCTTCAGAACCTAAAATCTCTTTTTCCATTCTCTATTTCTTGCAGGTTTCTTATAGCAATCTCTTTTATTTTAGGATTGGGGATATGTTCTATCTCCTCACGAATCAAACGTATTCCTTTCTCTTTGGTTTCGGGTGAAGCGTAATCTTGCAGATACTCCTTCAAGGTCATCAGCGCATTGGGCTGGCAACAATTGGCTATCTGCCCACGCTTTACGAGGGACATAAAACGGTCACCCGTACGCCCTTCACGATAGCAGGCAGTGCAGAAGCTGGGAATGTGCCCCAAGTCGAGAAGCCAGTTCACCACTTCATCCAAAGTGCGACGATCGCTTACATCGAATTGGGCGGAGTTGTCGGCTTCCGTTTCGGGCACGGCATATCCTCCCACACTGGTACGCGAACCGCCACTAATCTGAGAGATACCCAATTCGAGCACCCGGCGACGTACAGCTTCCGACTCACGGGTAGAGATAATCATACCCGTATAGGGCACCGCTATACGCGTTACAGCTATAATCTTGCAGAATATCTCGTCGGAAATAGCATTCGGAAAGTCTTGCGTCGAGATATCATCCGCCGGACAAATACGTGGTACACTGATGGTATGGGGACCTACACCGAACGCCGCTTCGAGATGTTCGGCATGCATCAACAGACCGACGAAATCGTAGCGGTAAGTATTCAGTCCAAACAGTACTCCTACCCCTACATCGTCTATCCCGCCTTCCATGGCACGATCCATTGCTTCGGTATGATAGGCATAATCGCTCTTCGGACCTGTGGGATGCAACGCTTCATAATTCTCTTTGTGATAAGTCTCTTGAAAGAGGATGTAAGTACCGATGCCCGCATCTCTCAAGCGGCGGTAATTCTCCACGGTGGTTGCGGCAATATTCACGTTCACCCGACGAATAGCTCCGTTCTTGTGGTGAATGCTATATATAGTCTGAATGGACTCCAAGATATAATCAATCGGGTTGCGGTGCGGGTCCTCGCCTGCTTCCAATGCCAGACGCTTGTGCCCCATATCCTGAAGCGCGATAACTTCTTGCCGTATCTCTTCCTTAGTGAGTTTTTTACGGGCTATCGTCCGGTTCTTGGCATGATAAGGGCAATACACACAACCGTTTACGCAGTAGTTGGAAAGATATAACGGAGCAAACATGACAATGCGATTGCCATAAAACTTCTGTTTGATTTCCTTTGCCAAGTGGAAGATACGTTCGGTTAGGTCGGCTTGGTCACACTCCAGCAACAAGGCAGCTTCACGGTGAGTGAGGCCTTGACACAAAGCAGCCTTCTCTATCAGGCTCTCGATAAGCGGACGATTGCTGCGATTGGCTTGCGCATACATCAAAGTATCCTCTATCTCTTGATGGTTGATAAACTCTTCAGCTTGCTTTGATTTTACATTATAACTATACATATTCTTATATTATATTCTGATGGGAGTTTCAAGTAATGAAACCACCAGTTTCAAGCGTTGGAACCGGGAGTTTCAAGGCATGAAACTGAGAGTTTCACCGCACGAAACAAAAGGGTTCCCCGGTTGAAACTGACACTCTTCCCTAACGGTAATCTCCCCGCTCCTTAGAGATCTCATATCCAATCCGTTTCAACCGTTCCGCTAACTTCGCTAAACCTTCGGCAGCTTCGGCACCCAGTGAGGCTTTGTTGTCGTAAAGAGAATAGTTTTTCCGTTGAGATTGTGGAGAAAGATTGGGCATGACGACGTTGGCTCCGGCAATTATTCCCTGTTCCCGTCCTTCGGGGGCAAGGGTTGCCAATGCTGTGGTCGAAGGAATGAGTGCCGCGGGATGCATCAATCGAAAAATGGAGAGCAACTTCAAAGTCAACTCCATATTTCCGGGCAAACACGTAGCAAAAGGCGTATCCCGATGCGGAAGGAAAGGGCCTATACCAATCATTTCCGGCTGAAAGCGTTCAATAAAGAGTACGTCTTCCACCAAATGATCGATCGTTTGACGGGGACTGCCTACCATAATGCCCGTCCCTACCTGATAACCGATCTCCTTGAGCCAGTCCAGACATTGCAACCGGTGGGCAATTGACATTTCTTCAGGATGAAGCACACGGTAATGCCCTTCATTATAAGTCTCGTGCCGCAACAAGTAGCGGTTGGCACCTGCCTGAAAGAAACGCTCGTAAGCCTCACGGGTCTTCTCGCCCAGCGACAAGGTAATGGCACAGTCCGGATACGCCGAACGAATGGCGGCAACCGTTTCTGTTATCCAATCATCCTTCACATCAGGCGATTCACCACCTTGCAACACAAAAGTACGAAACCCAAGTACATATCCTTCGTGACAACACGCCAAAATTTCTTCACGCGTCAGCTCATAACGAGAAACATCTCCGTTTCCTTTTCGTATTCCGCAATAATAGCAATTATTACGGCAACAATTCGTTATCTCAATCAGTCCGCGAATGAATACCCGATTTCCAAAATGCTCCTGCGCTACTTCCCGAGCCTGCCTTTGCAAATACAACAAGGTTTCTGCATCCTCGCATAGCAAAAGTGCCTTGTATTCATCAGCACTTAACTTCCGTTCCCGACGCAGGCTGTCAATTAAATGAAGAATGAAGAATGAAGAATGAAGAATTGGGCTGCGCTGTTCTTCACCCTCTAATACAGGATAGCGTTGTTGTCCGCATGGCAATTCTTCATTCTTCATTCCTCATTCTTCATTTAATAAGTTTTTTCTTGTTTTGTCAGTTCTTGCTGCAACTGGCGTTTACCCGCAGCAATTTCATTGTGCGCACAAGGGCCGGTGATACAACCACCTTCACATGCCATTACTTCGACAAACTGCCCCGGGGCTTTACCTGATTTGGCATAAGCACGCAAGGCACCAATGGTTTTCTTATCCAGATTGGCCACTTGAATGGCGTTGATTTTATCTGCTTCTTCTTTTAAGTAAGCCTTTACAGCTCCCATGACACCGCCGGCTTGTGCAAATCCGTGAGCTTCGCGCACGGAGGTATAAGACATAGAATAAGGAGAGGTTTGTTCTAATTCGATATTCAATCCTGCCCAAACAGAAGCCACTTCTTCGAAAGTCATTACGAAATCTACCGCTTCATCTCTTTGGGCCTCTTTGCGTTTGGCTACACAAGGGCCGATGAAAACGACTTTCCCATCCGGGTATTTTTCTTTGGCAATACGGGCAGTATAATACATGGGCGAACCGGTACCCGATACGAAAGGTTTCATTCCGGGAATGTGCTTCTCCACTAATTCAATATAAGACGGACAACAGGAAGTCGTCATAAACTTCTGCCCTTCTTCCAATTTCTCAATCAACTCATGCGCCTCGTTGCTGACGGTATCCATAGCTCCCTGAGCCACTTCTATCACATCCGTAAATCCTACCGTTTTCAGCGCGCCATATACTTGTTCGATGGTAGTCTTGAATTGCCCCAAAATAGACGGAGCCACAATCGCTATCATCTTTTCTCCTTTACGGATTCTATGCAGTATGTCGAACACCTGCGAGACCTCGAAGATTGCACCAAACGGACAAGCATTCAAGCATTTACCACAATAGATACATTTATCTTCGTCAATATGCTCTATCCCTTTTTCGTCTTTACTGATAGCCTTCACCGGACAAGCTTCCTCACACGGAACCGGAATGTAAACAATAGCATGATAAGGACAACTCTTATGGCAAATACCACAACTGATACACGTGTCATGATCTATCCATGCCTGACCACTCTCTTTCACATGCACCGCTTTCTTAGGACAATTAGTCTGGCAACTGCGGGCAGTACATCCACGGCACAGGTTGGTAATTTCATAATTAATCTGCACGCAAGCCGAACAAGCTTCGTCGATGACGCACATGATATTATCTTTGGGCTGACCATTTTCCGCCCGTTCCATTGCGCGGGCTGCATACTCTGATAAAGGGGTTAATTCATCTTGTTCGTCCTCCATATCGAGCCCCAACAAGGGCAACGATTTATATTTCCACACGGCGCGTTCCTTATGCACGCAACAACGCCCGGCATGTTTCGATCTTCTCGGACTCAGTTCAATGGGTAAACGGTCAATCTTTTCTACAAGTTCGTTGTCGTTCCACAGTTTCACCAGCTCTTTGAGCAATCTGTGGCGAACAATCATAATGTTGTTTGTAAATGCCATAATCTTCTAGACAGAATTAGTTAGGTTGTAACATTTGCAAAGATAGTGATTGTTTTGTAATTGGCATAAAAAGTATAACTTTGTAGTCATAACAAATTAAATACGATAGATATGTTTACTTTAAGAAAAGCCACACCCGCTGATTGCGAGCTAATAAAAAACCTCGCCCGGCAAATATTTCCCGTCACTTATCAGGAAATTCTCACTCCCGAACAAATTGATTACATGATGGAATGGATGTATTCATTGGACAACATCCGCAAACAGATGGAAGAAGAAGGTCACGTTTATTTTTTGGCATGCGATGGAGATAAAACAGCCGGCTATGTTTCCGTACAACCTCAAGGTGAAGCTGTATTCCATTTGCAAAAGATTTATGTGCTCCCTTCTTACCAAGGCGCACATTGCGGCAGCTTCCTCTTCCGCGAAGCCGTCAAATACATAAAAAAAATACATCCCGCCCCCTGCCTGATGGAACTGAATGTAAACCGACACAACAAAGCGTTGCAATTCTACGAACGTATGGGAATGAGAAAACTAAGAGAAGGTGATTTCGAGATAGGAAACGGATATTATATGAATGATTATATAATGGGGATGGAAATTTGATAATAGTTATGAGTTATTAGTTATAAGTTATTTGTTGGTGATTCCTGCGGCATGATAGCGCAGCACAATCATAACAAATAACTTATAACTCATAACTTATAACTATTTAGCCACTCTCTCCAGCCACTTCACCATGCCGAGCATCACAATCATAGAAGCACCGGTAGCTCCTACAAATACCAGCCAGCATGCCCAAATGGGGACAGTAGTATACAATATACCGCCGATAAACAGCAGCGCATTACCGATGGCGGTAGCGGCCAGCCAGCATCCCTGCATCAAACCTTGCAAGTGCGGGGGAGCTACTTTGGACACGAACGACAGTCCCAATGGAGATATAAACAATTCGGCAACAGTCAGTATAAAGTAGAGTCCGATCATAATCCAGGGAGTTACACGAATGGCATCGATCTGCTGTGTACTCATTGCTCCCAACGCATCCTTGGCGGGAAGAGTCAGCGAGAAAAACATGAGGAATATATATGCAAATGAAGCAATACCCATACCGATAGCAATCTTCATCGGGGTAGAGGGCTCTTTGCCGTTTCTCTTCAACATGCCGAAGAACCACATAACAAACGGAGTAAGTGTTACTACAAAGAATGGATTCACCGATTGGAAAATCTCGGCTCCCTTGATACTGGTAAAGCCTAAGTCGATATTAATCACGCTCAAATCAACATAGTCGCGAGCAAAGTAAGACAATGAATAACCGTTCTGATGGAATGACAACCAGAAGAAGATAACAATACCGAACACTGCAAACAGCGCATAAATACGTTGTTTGATTTCAGCTGCATCCATCTTAATCTCCTCTTTGCTAACAGTCTGCTTGGCACCATTAACTTTCTTGGCACCCGGATTGGGAAAACGTTGTTTGTTAATCAAGAAGATAACCAGTGAAATCAGCATGGCGCCGATAGCGGCAATAAATGCGTAGTGGAAACCACGGTTAAACACTTCCAGATAACTGTTGGAGAATTGAGTGAGATCAGTCACTTGCGAACCGTCCAGCGTTACCTTGGTAGCAAGTGTATTCAAGTTTTCGAGAGACTGTGCAGCCATGTTCGTACCTTTCTCAAGGTATTGGTGGCAAAGCTCGGGCAGTGTAGCGTCATAATCGAAGTTATGTACTTTCAACCACCAGTTTCTTACACCGATAGCGATAAACGGAGCAAAGAAACCACCGATATTGATAAACATATAGAAAATTTGGAAACCGGCATCACGCATACTTGAGTATTTGGGGTCATCATACATCTGACCTACCAATGCCTGCAAGTTACCTTTGAACAAGCCGTTACCAAAGGCAATCACCAAAAGTCCGAGACAAGTTAACCCTAAACACATCCACATGCTGGGCACGGGTGTCGGTGTAGGAATGGCGATAATTAAATACCCCAATGACATCAGCACAAGACCGGTAAGAATAGTGCCTTTATAATTTTTGCTTCTATCGGCAATCAATCCGCCTGCCAATGCCAAGATGTAAATAGAGGCATAAAAAGCGGAATAAATGTAGCCGGCTACAATCTCGGACAAACCGAATTTTGCAGAAATAAACAGCGATAGTATCGCCATCATAATATAGAAGCCAAAGCGCTCTCCCATATTAGCCAATGCAGCAGCGATTAAACCTTTAGGGTGTTTACTGAACATAGATTAAAGTTTTAAAAGTTAGTAATTGATTATTTATATTTTATGCAAATATATACTTTTTGTCGAAAAGACATGCAATAACCACGCATTTGAGGTAAAAAAACACATAAATTCCTCGTTACGCATGCCGTTTTGGCAAAAATCTAACATAAAGTGCAGACTTCCGCACGTACTTCGCGAATCAAATCCTTCGGATCTATCTTTAGTTGTAATCCCCGCTGCCCGGCACTGATATAGATATGCGGAAACAGCAGGCAGGTTTCGTGTATATAAGTAGGGAAAGACTTTTTCATGCCGATGGGCGAACAACCGCCACGAATATACCCGGTCAATGGTAAAAGCTCTTTCATAGGAATAAGATCACATTTCTTATTGCCCGAAACCTTAGCGGCCAGTTTCAAATCGACTTCATGCTCACCGGGGATCACACAAACAAAGTATCCGTTTTTATCACCATGAAGTATCAAAGTCTTGAATACACAATCAATATTCTCACCCAAGCTGGCAGCTACGTGCACGGCACTTAAATCATTCTCATCCACTTCGTAAGGGATAAGTTCGTAGGTTATCTTGGCTTTATCCAGCAGTCTGGCAACGTTAGTCTTATTTATTTTCATAACATCAGTCTTAATTATCCAATTCTTCGCGCAGAAACTTCGGTGTATATCCTTTTGTACTCTTCGCCACTTCCTCCGGTGTGCCGTAGGAGAGAAGCTCTCCTCCTCCCTTGCCACCTTCGGGACCCATATCAATAATGTAATCGGCCATCTTGATGACGTCGAGGTTATGTTCGATGACAATAACGGTGTTTCCTTTTTCCACCAACTTATTGAGGACATTCATCAGCACGCGGATATCTTCAAAATGAAGACCGGTAGTAGGCTCGTCAAGAATGTAAATGGTCTTGCCGGTATCACGTTTGGAAAGCTCGGTGGCTAACTTCACACGCTGGCTCTCACCACCCGAAAGTGTCGTAGAGGATTGCCCCAACTTGATGTAACCCAAGCCGACGTCTTGAATAGTCTTGATTTTATTCAATATCTGAGGAACATTCTCAAAGAACTCTACAGCCCGATTGATCGTCATATCCAGTACATCGGCAATGGATTTTCCTTTGAAGCGCACTTCCAAAGTCTCGCGATTGTAACGTTTGCCGTGACAAACCTCGCAAGGCACATACACGTCGGGAAGGAAATTCATCTCAATCGTCTTATAACCATTACCCTGGCATGCTTCGCAGCGTCCGCCACTGACATTAAAAGAGAAGCGTCCCGGCTTATAACCGCGTATCTTGGCTTCGGGCAGACCGACAAACAAGTTACGAATATCGGAGAATACCCCCGTATAAGTAGCCGGATTGGAACGTGGCGTGCGTCCTAAGGGAGATTGATCTACATTCACTACTTTATCTATGTGCTCCAAGCCTTCGATGCTGTCATACTCCAAAGGATCTTGTAGAGAACGATAAAACTTTTGGGAAAGAATAGGCTGCAAAGTCTCATTGATAAGCGTAGACTTACCACTGCCGGAGACGCCTGTCACACAAATCAGTTTGCCAAGCGGGAATTCCACATCTACGTTCTTCAGATTATTTCCTTTAGCACCCCGTAACCATAAGCTATGTCCATTACCTTTGCGCCGTTTAGCAGGGACTTCAATCGCACGTTCGCCATTGAGGTATTGGGAAGTCAGGGTATGAGTCTGCAACATTTCCTGAGGCGTACCGGAGAATACGACTTCACCACCCAAACGTCCGGCTTTCGGTCCCATATCAATCACATAATCGGCAGCAAGCATCATATCTTTATCATGCTCTACAACGATGACGGAGTTACCGATATCACGCAAGTCTTTTAATGAATGGATCAAGCGCTGGTTGTCTCGTTGGTGCAGACCGATACTCGGTTCATCCAAGATATAAAGTACGTTTACCAACTGAGAACCGATCTGTGTTGCCAAACGGATGCGCTGGCTTTCACCTCCTGACAAGCTGACCGCACTACGATCCAATGAAAGATAATCCAACCCGACATCCAGCAGGAATTTAAGACGTGTACGGATTTCTTTTAGAATTTCTGCGGCAATCTGTTCTTGTTTACCACTAAGAAACCGGTCTACATTTACCAACCAATCATAGAGTTCGTTGATATCCATGGATGCCAGTTCATAGATGTTCTTATCATGAATGCGGAAAGATAGAGCTTCTTTATTCAGTTTAGCACCGTGGCATTCGGGACACACGGCAGTCTTTGCAAACTGTTCCGCCCATTTTTGTGCAGTAGCCGAAGCATCTTTTTCCTGTAACATCTGAATATATTTCACTACCCCTTCGAAGGTAACGAAGTAGTCGGATGAAGTGCCGATTAAGGAACTTTTTATCTTGATACGGTCGTCAGAGCCGTAAAGTATCTCGTCGATTGCATCATCCGGCAATTCTTTGACCGGAGTTTTCAGTGTTAACTCATACTTCTCCAACAGAGCGGCTATCTGCCAAAATATCATACTGTTCTTGTATTTCCCCAAAGGAGCGATAGCACCATCTGAGATTGAAAGTTCCCGATCAGGCACTACCTTATCAATATCTATCTGATTGACTACTCCCAAACCTTTGCACTTGGGACAAGCGCCTTGCGGAGAATTGAAAGAGAAGTTATGCGGTGCCGGTTCCCGATAAGACAAACCCGTGGTAGGACACATCAGCCGCTTGCTGTAATGACGGATCGTATCTTCCTGTGCATCGAGAATCATCAGCAGTCCGTCGCCTTGGCGCATGGCTGTGGCAACACTGTTCTTCAAACGGGTGTCATCTTTATCGGCAACCACCAGTTTGTCGATTACTACTTCTATATCATGGTTCTTATATCGGTCGAGCTTCATGCCCGGCAATGCTTCACGCACTTCGCCATCTATACGGACATATAAATATCCCTTCTTACGTACCTGTTCAAAAAGTTCTTTGTAATGACCTTTACGGCTACGTACCAACGGGGCAAGAATATAGATACGTTTCCCTTTATAGTCATTCAGGATAAGGTCGAGTATCTGTTCTTCGGTGTACTTCACCATTTTTTCGCCGGAAATGTAAGAGTAGGCTTCACCGGCACGGGCATACAACAGACGGAGGTAGTCGTAAACTTCGGTAGTAGTGCCCACCGTAGAACGAGGGTTCTTATTCGTTGTCTTCTGTTCGATAGAGATTACCGGACTCAATCCAGTTATTTTATCCACATCGGGACGTTCCAAATTGCCCAGGAAGTTGCGGGCATAGGCGGAAAATGTTTCGATATAGCGACGTTGCCCTTCAGCGAAAATAGTATCGAATGCCAGTGAAGACTTACCGCTTCCGCTAAGCCCTGTTATGACCGTAAGGCTGTTACGGGGGAGTTCTGCATCGATATTTTTCAGGTTGTGCACGCGCGCACCATATACATTGATATATTCTTTTTCTTCTTGCATATCTTCTTTTTTTAAGTAAACAAGGGTTCAGGTACAAGTAAACCGAACTGCAAAAATAACGGTTTCTACCCGAATATCAGCCGAAAAGAGTTATTTTTCGGTTTTAAAATGCACAATATTATTTCTTAACGCAATACGTTGGCTAAAATGACACAATATTCTTAACTTTGCAGCTACTTTGGGAAATTGTAAACATAAACCAACGATTATCGAATGAAAAAGATGAACCGCATTATCTGCTCTTTATTGCTTGCCGGCGCATGTAGTTTTGTAGCAGCACAAGAGAATCAATCTTATTTTCTGCACACTATCGAGAAAGGGCAAAGCCTGTACTCCATTGCGAGTATGTATGGCATCAGCCAATCGGATATTATCAAGTTAAACCCCGGAAGCGATGAAAAAATATATGTAGGACGTGCATTACGCATTCCGCGCGGAAATGCCAACGTACAAAAAGAAACCTTCCACACCATCGAGTCAGGCGAAACACTTTATCGGCTGACAACGAAGTATAACGTATCTGCCAAAGCCATTTGTGACGCCAACCCCGGACTAAGCGCCGAAAACTTCCGCATCGGACAAGTAATCCGCATTCCTTCTTCTTCCGAGGCAGCCGGCTCTATATCTGAGCCCCAAACCACTACTCCGGTAGTAACCAACAATAATATTCCCGGCCCTGTGGAGTCTCGTTGCCGGGAGATGCACCGCGTAAAAAGAAAAGAAACAATATTTAGCATCAGTCGTGAATACGGCATCAGCAAAGCTGACTTGATAGCCGCCAACCCGGAACTGAAAGGTGGTAATGACATTAAGAAAGGTGATTTTTTGTGTATTCCCTATCCTACGGCACAGGTAGTGCAACCTAGCAAACCGCAAACCATCCCTACCGACAGCGAGTTATTCAGTGAGAACAAGAAGACAACCAAACGTTTCAATACAATCAAAGCCGCCCTTATCCTGCCTTTGCTGGATGTTTCCAAAGGTGAGTCGGACCGCATGGTGGAATACTACGAAGGTTTCCTTATGGCAGTCGATAGTTTGAAGCGCACCGGGACATCCATTGATTTATACACCTACAATTCCGGTCCCGAGTCTTCATCGTTGAACTCAATACTTAATAAGAGTGAGATGAAAAGCATGGATATCATCTTCGGCCCGCTCTATCAAGATCACATCGATCCGTTGGCTGACTTTGCCAAGAAGAACAATATCCGCTTAGTCATCCCGTTCACATCTAAGGATAATACGGTATTCCGTAATCCAGCCGTATATCAGATCAATACGCCTCAGTCTTATTTATATTCTGAAGTTTACGATCACTTTGTGCGCCAGTTCCCTAATGCAAACGTAATCTTTATCGAAGCAAGCCAGGGGACTAAAGACAAAGCCGAATTCATCAAGGGACTGAAAGATGAACTACGTAATCGTGCTATCCCTATGAAAAGCCTGAAAGAAGATGCCAGTGTTGAAGCATTGAAAGCCGCATTACGTCCTGATAGAGAAAACATATTCATTCCGACATCCGGCAGCAATATGACTTTGATTAAGATATTGCCTCAGTTAACGCTGCTGGTTCGCGACCAACCCGAAAGCCGCATCCATCTGTTCGGCTATCCGGAATGGCAAACATATACCAAAGACCACTTGGAAGCCTTCTTCGAACTGGATACTTATTTCTATTCTTCTTTCTACACCAACAACCTGTTGCCGGCAGCTATCAACTTTACCAAAAACTACCGCAAATGGTACGGAAAAGAGATGGACGAGCGTTATCCGAAGTTCGGTATGTTAGGTTTTGATACTGGGTTCTTCTTCCTGAAAGGCTTGTCACGCTATGGTTCGGACTTTGAGCAGAGCATGTCCGGATTGAACTTAACCCCTATCCAGACCGGTTTCAAATTTCAACGGGTAAATAACTGGGGAGGTTTTATCAATAAGAAAGTATTCTTTGTACGCTTCACCAAGGGTTATGAGCTGATAAAGCTGGATTTCGATTAATGGATAAAGGCAATTCATAATTTGTAATTAATAAAAGATGAAACTGAAAACAATCATAGGAGCGACTTTATTAGCAGGTGCATCCGCTCTGCCTACATACGCGCAGATAGGCGAACAACGTCATAACCTCGCTGTAGGCATTAACGGAGGTATCAACTTGAATAGCGTCAGCTTCACCCCCTCCGTGAAACAGAAGAATCTGATGGGTATCAATGGCGGTTTTACAGCGCGCTATATATCCGAAAAGTATTTCAGCATGATATGTGGTGCACAGGTTGAAGTGAACTTCTCACAACATGGATGGGATGAATTTTACGAGGACTACCCCACCCTCAGCTATACCCGCACGATGAATTATGTAGATATTCCTTTCCTTGCACATCTTGCATTCGGTAAAAACAGAGGCTTGCAGTTTTTTGTCCATGCGGGTCCACAGATAGGTTTCCTGATTAGCGATAGCGAGAAGATTAGTGGAAATTGGGAAGAAGCAATTGCCGGGGGCGCCAATATCGAAACAGAGCAGCATGGCAAACCCATCGATAATAAATTCGATTATGGTATTACCGGAGGCGCAGGTGTAGAGTTGCGCACCAAAGCCGGAAACTTTTTGGTAGAGGGTAGATACTATTACGCTCTCTCCGACTTCTATAACAGTAGCAAAAAAGACTATTTCGCCCGCTCCGCACACGGAGTTATTACTGCCAAGATTACTTATCTCTTTGATTTAAAGAAGTAAATCAAATACAAAAAAAACAGACCATGTGTTCAGCAAAAACACATGGTCTGTTTCGTATAAATAGATGGTCTGTTTGAGGCAAATAGATGATCTGTTTGACCTCAACAGATGATCTGTTTCGTTATCTCAATCGATCAGCAGCTTTCACCATCAACTCGTCCCGATATATAGCACGGAAAGCAAGATAGTTCAAGATGATGGATACAACAGGAAGAGCAAGTGCCCATCCCACTTGGAAAGTCGATGCATCCAAGTCATTACTCAGTACGTAGCAAAACACACCAAAGGCAATGTAATAACCAATCAGCAATATACTGCTAAAGATTGTCATACGTATCTGCATCATACGGTTACGGAACAAGAATATTGTACAGAACGCTATTATTGCGCTCAACAATAAAATTCCGAACAATCCCCATGTAGAATGGAAACTCCCGTCAGCCACAGCTACGCCCATTGGCTTAAAAATATGTGTCGTAACCCCGTCCGCTGCGATAAACTGTCCTACGGGCAAACACATTGCCACAACTAACAGAACAGTTACCACTAATAAATAAACGGATTGAATACGTTGTATCATTACTGCAATTTTTCTTTTTCCTTAGACGGGTTACGGTAGTAAACCTTACCTTCAATATACTCTTGTGTAGCAATCAAACCCGGTTTCGGTAGTTTTTCATAATAGCGGGAGATTTCAATTTGTTCCCGGTTTTCAAATACTTCCTCCAAGTTATCATTGTAAGAAGCAAACTCAGCCAACTTCTTAGAAAGATCGTTCTTTATTTCCACACTAATCTGGTTAGAACGCTTTCCGATAATTGCTACAGTTTCATATACATTACCGGTATCCTCACACAACTCCATCATATCACGAGTTACCGTAGTGGCAGGAGCATTTGTCTTTCTGTAATCCATAAATTTGTCTATCTAATTTAATTCTATATCGATATATTTCTTTTAAAAGCTTAATCTTGCAGAACCTTTTGTGATTCTTTGAAAATACGGTCGGCCTCCTTCAAATACTTACTTTCAGGAAATTCGTTCTTGAAAGCGTAATATTCATCGACTGCCTCACGATAACGTTCGGGCTTTTTGTCCTCTACGCTATATACCGCCAGTTCATATTTGGCACGCAGAACGAGGATAGACAAGTCTTCGCGCAAATTGGTATAAGGGTAATCTTTCAAAGCATTCTGTGCTGTAATAACACAAGCCTGATAATTGTTACCTAAGTAGTTGCCCAAATTATAGTATAGTCTGGCAGAAAGGAATTCTTTCATCACCAGCTTGTCTTGCAAAGCAAAAATCATAGACTGTGCTTCGTCTTTCTTTGCACTTTGAGGGAAATATTCCAGGAACATCTGTAGCTGCTGTATAGCACTGTATGTACCCGATTGATCCAAGCGAGGTTCCGGAGTATCCAAATACAAGGCTTTTCCTGCATGGAAACGTGATAATTCAGTAAATGTACCACGTGGATAAACATTATAATATTGAATGAATGTCTGCGCGGCAGTTTGGTAATCTTTCTGATTATAATAACTCATACCCAGCATATAGAGGGACTCCTCTGCTTTATCAGTACCTTTCAGGATAGCGATAAGCTCGTTAAGCAGCGTTGCGGCACGGTTATACTGTCCTTTCGCGAAGTAGTTCTTAGCAGCTTCGTATTTGTATTCGTAGTCTGTGCTTTTCAGCAATTTGTTGTATTCTCCACACGAGGAGAGCAGCAGGGCTGCAAGCAAAGTTATTAGGATGTTCTTTTTCATTACTTTTAATCAAATAATGCGCAAAGATAGAGGTTCATATCGAATAAAGCAACGATACGTACCTTAATTTTTCAAAAACCGGACGAACGGGAAGTTTTGGAGGACGAATGGGTAGTTATGAGTTATAAGTTATGAGTTATAAGTTATTTGCTTGTGTTTGCGTTATCATAAACAAATAACTTATAACTAATAACTCATAACTATTTTCACAGCTTATACAAATCACTTGCCGCCAGCAGATCCACCTTCTTTTCAGTCAGAACACGGATACAGTTTTCCATGTCATTGGGACGGATGATGACGTTGGCGGTTTCACCGTTGGCAAATGAGTACATGTATTCGATGAATACGCCTTCGTCGGACAAGAAGCGGAGGACTTTTGACAAAGAACCGGGGATATTCGGACAATTGATGCCGACAACATCGGTTACGTTGACTGCAAAATGGTTATCTTTTAAAGCTTTATAGGCTTTATCGGGTTCAGATACAATGCCACGAAGAATACCGAAGTCAGCATTCTCGGCTATGCAAAGAGCAGAAAGATTGACACCTTCTTTAGCGAGCACTTCAGTCACTTCGGTAAGGCGACCGGACTTATTTTCAAGAAAAATAGAAAGTTGTTTTGCTACCATAATAATCAGGTTTTAAGTATCAGATTTTACAATTTACGATTATCTATCACACGTTTTGCCTTGCCTACACTACGTTCGATGCTGCGAGGCTCTACCAGACGAACATCTACACCCAATCCTAGCACGCTTTGCAAGCGACCGGAGAGTTTCTTTTTAAGTGCCAACATCTTGTTGATTTCATCGGAATAGTATTCCGGACGAACTTCAACCTGCAACTCCATGGTATCTGTATTGTTCTTACGATCTACAATGAGAAGATAATGAGGCTCAAATTCCGGCAACTCAAGAATTACAGACTCTATTTGTGTCGGGAATACATTCACACCACGAATGATGAGCATATCGTCACTGCGACCCAAAATACGATCCATACGTACCAAAGTACGACCACAAGGACAAGTATCGTAATGCAAGGCGGTAAGATCTTTAGTACGATAACGAAGCAACGGCATTCCTTCTTTGGTAAGGTGGGTAAACACAAGTTCACCTGTTTCTCCGGGAGCTACAGGTCCAAGAGTATTCGGATCCACTATTTCGGGGAAGTAATGGTCTTCATTCAGGTGTGTACCGTGTTGGCATTCGCACTCGTAACCAACTCCGGGACCGGCTATTTCGCTTAATCCATAGATGTCGTATGCCTTGATACCCATCTTGTTTTCAATATCCTTGCGCATACTCTCCGTCCAAGGTTCAGCACCAAAAGCACCGGCTTTCAACTTAAATTCTTCACGGGGATATCCGGAATCTTTGATTGCATCTGCCAGATAAAGAGCGTATGAAGGCGTGCAACAAAGTACGGTTGAACCGAAATCGTGCATCAACGTAATCTGCTTTTCAGTGTTACCACTGGACATCGGAATAACGGAAGCACCTATATTCTCAGCACCGGCGTGCGCACCCAGACCGCCTGTAAAAAGTCCGTAACCATAGGATACCTGGAAGATATCCGATTGATCGGCACCATAAGCCGTAAAGGCACGGGACAAACACTCTGCCCATACCGAAAGGTCTTTACGGGTGTACCCCACCACAGTAGGCTTTCCGGTAGTACCCGAAGAGGCATGAATGCGCACAATCTGACTCATAGGAACGGCACAAAGACCAAAAGGATAATTATCCCGAAGATCGTATTTCGTCGTAAACGGAAGTTTTACAATGTCGTCTATGCTGTTTATGTCATCGGGAGTAACACCCAGTTCTTGCATCTTCTTACGATAAAAGGGAGTGTCGTGATACACACGTTCCACTGTTTTTTTGAGACGAATGCCTTGAATCTTGCGAAGACTTTCGCGATCCATGCATTCGATGTTTTCATTCCAAATCATGTTTTTAAGTCGTATTAATTTAATATTTATGAATTGTTATAATCTGATGCAAAGTAAATAAAACATTTGAAAATTTGATAGCAGAACCCGATTTAATTTACTTTTTTGATTATTATATTTCTCACGGGGATATTTATTGCTTTTCTGCTGAACTGTAAATTCTTTAGCTCACGGATGACACGGAACAAAAAAACAGCGGTATCAGTGTGTTAGAAAACCTTAAAAAAGCAATAAAACCATAGAGCCTTAATTATCACCATCGTATCTTTGAATCATGCAAATACGATTGTTACTACTGATTATTTTAATTATCTGTTTGTCAGGATGTACCGATAAGCAGCCACCTACTGTTTCTTTCTATGCATGGAAAAGCAAGCTTACTGCACAGGATGCGGATACGGCATACTTGAATAAACTGAAAACAAAAAAAATATATGTTCGAATGTTCGATTTGGGTAATAAAGGAAATGAAGCATATCCTTTGGCCGATTTTTCTCCAATAGACATTCCTTCGTTTACACAAGAGGTTATCCCTGTGATATTTATTACCAATAAGACATTTCTTCAATGTCCGGCAGAAGATATGGATAGCCTTGCTCATAGATGCCTCGCACGGATGGATTCGTTATACAGCCGGCACTTCAACAAACTACCTCTTGGCTATCAATTTGATTGTGACTGGACGGAAAGAACCCGTAATAATTATTTCTATTTTCTGGAGTGCATCAAGAAGCTAAGAGAAAAGGCAGAAGTCAGCTGTACTATCCGCCTCCACCAAATAAAATTCAGAGACAAGACCGGTATTCCCCCTGTAGACAAAGGCGTATTGATGTATTATGCTTCTTCCCAGCCTACGGATTTTAGCAATAAAAATACGATATTAAACAATGAGGAAGCCGCCCTATACATTGAGAATCTACATACCTATTCTTTGCACCTTGATATAGCCCTCCCGCTTTACAGTTGGGGAATTGTCAGAAATCCGTTCGGGCAAATCAAACTGATTAACGGAGTTTGCGAAACAGATGTAAATGCGCATCCTGAATTCTACAGCAAACAAAGTGAAGGTATTTACAAAATTCTCCAATCGCATTATTTGCGAGGTATGTGGATAAACAAGGGGTATGAACTAAAGATAGAAGAAATTAGTCCCGAAACTCTGTTGGAGGCTGCTAAAACATTGCGGCGGAAACTTAAAAAAGAAGAACGGGAAATCATCTTCTACCATTTGGATAAAGAAATCCTCGATAGATATTCAACCGAACAATTAACTACTATAATACATACATTATCATGAAATACTTCAAAAAAATTATCATAGCGTTAGTATTGGCAGCATCTCCCTTTCAATCTTCCATATATGGTTGCATGGATTATGATCCTGACCAAGATTATTATAATCTATTCGACCAACTGCTCCTCAAAGAGAAAGGGCTTCACCCCTATTTGCTAACTCTATACAGCGGACTCTATCAAACCGATGAGCAAGCACCCGATGAAAACATAGCCGCTTGGATGGCATTCTTCAAAAAGCACCACCTTTTCCAAGGGGTAGCTCGCGAACAGTTTGAAGAGTTTCTTTATAAAACCCCGGTTAATTATTTCCATCGCCCTACCTATAAATATACAGCCATGCTAAATAAATCGGAAGTTGGAAAAGAAGTCCTCACTTACCTTCAGTATGCCAAAGAGACGGAACCTTACGCGCAGCTTGCCGAGGATAATGATAGCTGGTGGACAACGAAACGTGCAAAATCACCTTCGGAAGCCAACTATACAATTCTGAAAAACAAAGGTATAAACCTTTATAAAACGTGTAAACAGGATGAATTGAAGTTAAGATATGCCTACCAACTTGTACGCTTGGCACATTACATGCGAACTGAAAATAAAGATGCGGTTGCCATGTTCAACCTCTATGTTCAACCTCTAAAACAAGAACACTATATCTATTATGCAGCACTCGAACAAGTAGCCGGAGCACTCTACAACCTCGGCAATCTGCCAAATGCCAACTATCTGTATTGCCAGGTATTCGACCATTCGGATAATCGCAAAGAAGTTGCATACAACAGCATCAAGATACAAGATGAAGTGGATTGGAATGCCACCCTGGCTCTCTGCAAGAACGAACGTAACAAAGCCGTTCTCTATGCCATACGAGGATATAATACCTTCTCCAACGAAATGGAGGAAGTAGAGAATATCCTCAATATATGCCCTGATTCTCCGTATATGAGACTACTGGCTATCCGCTACATTAATAAGGTAGAAAGGGCGGTGCTGGCATCTTTCTCTTACTACGAAAATCAAGTGTTTTTACAGCCATCCGAAGAGTTGATGGAAGAATACGCACGTACCAAAGAAATTATCGGAAAAGTTATGCAAAATCCCAATGTGGGCGAAAAAGATTTTTGGACGGTTTATCTGGCACATCTGTCTTTTCTTTGTAGAGAATACAAACAGGCGGAAACCACTCTCAACTCTTTGCAAACCTCTGACCCGGCTTTATTGAAACAAGCCAGCCGTACCCGTTTTTGCTTGTATCTCACTCAATTGAAAAGCATTGGCGAACAAGAAGAAGAAACAATTGGAGACTATTTGGAAGCAGACAATACCGATATCGAATTCATAAAGGAAGTAGTCGGACACCTTTATAAGCAACAAAACGACCACGGAAAGTCATTCTTAACGCATAACCAAATATCGGATTTACATGACAATCCCGACCTGATCATTATCAATTCGCTCATCAGTGATAGCGAGAAAGAAAATGACCGGTGGGCGCTGACACAACTCTATGAATTGAAAGGTACCTATTTCCTCCGAACCGGAGATTTTAAAGAAGCAGTGAAATGGTATGATCGGGTAGACGAGTCTTACTGTACAATAGATTCTATTTACGATTATGAGAAAGGTGCTTATTTTCATCCACAACCGGATCAGTTCAACGGTTATTCCGGCATATCTCCACTGATATTCAGTAATGGGTTCAAGCGACTGTTCAGTGTGCCGGCAGCATCACAATTGACCGATCAGCTTTATACCAATTACGAATACCTCAATAAGTATCAAAATAAGGAAACACTGACAAAATCATTGTTGAAGTTGGAGAAAGAGAGCAAGAACAATAACGAAAAAGGTCTTTGTGCCGCTTATCTGCTGGCAAATTATTATTATAACATTTCTCCTCACGGTTATTATCGGAATATACCCAGATATAGCAGCAGCAACGGTTATATTTCTTATTACGGAAATACGAACGATTTTCCTGATATCAAGTTCCCGGACTTCAGTAAAGAATATAATTATAAGAACTTTGATAATTATCCGCTTGTTATCAGTTATATGAGCAAAGCTTTGGAACTGTACGAGCGTGTAGTCGAATATACTACCAACCGTGAGTTGAAGGCCCGTGCACTATTCATGGCTTCCTCTTGTGTGATGGATTTGCATGTTCCAAACTGGTACTATAGTATTAATAGCAAAACTGATAAGTCAGATTGTGAACAAGTGAACATCTATTTTCGTAAATTAGCGGCTGATTTCAACGATACGCAATTCTACCAAGAAGCAGTCCGCGAATGTAAATACTTTGAATATTACGTCAAAAATGAATTTTGAATTAACATCCGCCTATAAGCCTACCGGCGACCAACCGGAAGCTATCGCACAGCTCACCGAGGGCATACGTCAGGGAGTTCCTGCACAAACATTGCTTGGTGTCACCGGCTCCGGAAAGACATTCACCATAGCCAATGTCATAGCCAATATCAACAAACCGACGCTGATATTGAGTCACAATAAAACACTGGCAGCCCAGCTATACAGCGAATTCAAAGGATTCTTCCCCAATAATGCCGTAGAGTATTATGTATCCTACTATGATTATTACCAGCCTGAAGCCTATCTGCCGTCTTCGGACACTTATATTGAAAAAGACCTCGCCATCAATGACGAAATAGATAAGCTACGTTTGGCGGCAACCTCTGCCCTGCTATCCGGTAGAAAAGACGTGGTAGTCGTCTCTTCCGTATCTTGCATTTATGGTATGGGGAATCCTTCCGATTTCTATGAAAATGTCATCGAAGTACAGCAAGGCAAGAATTTCAGCCGCAATGTATTCCTTCGCCGCTTGGTAGATAGTCTGTATGTACGCAACGACATTGACCTTAATCGTGGAAACTTCCGTGTGAAGGGTGATACGGTAGATATCTACCTGGCATACGCCGACAATCTGCTTCGTATCGTATTTTGGGGAGATGAGATAGATAGCATTGAAGAAGTCGATCCTATCAGTGGAGTAACCATTGCCAAGTTCGACACCTACAAAATCTATCCTGCCAATCTCTTTATGACCACCAAGGAAGCAACTCTTCGTGCCATCCATCAGATAGAAGACGACCTACACAAACAAGTACAATGGTTTGAGAGCGAAGGGCGTCCGTTTGAAGCCAAACGACTACAGGAACGTGTGACGTATGATATGGAAATGATCCGCGAATTAGGACATTGTTCGGGCATTGAGAACTACTCCCGCTATTTTGACGGTCGTGCTGCGGGTACGCGTCCTTATTGCCTGCTGGATTTCTTTCCCGAAGATTTCCTGATAGTCATTGACGAGAGCCATGTCAGTGTACCTCAGATTCGCGCGATGTATGGTGGCGACCGTGCCCGCAAGACAAATCTTGTGGAATATGGCTTCCGCTTGCCCGCCGCTATGGACAACCGTCCCTTGAAGTTCGATGAATTTGAGGAAATGGCGAAAGAAGTGATTTATGTCAGTGCTACGCCGGCAGATTATGAATTGATGAAATCAGAAGGCATTGTAGTGGAACAAGTAATCCGTCCTACAGGGCTGCTCGATCCTATCATTGAAGTCCGCCCCAGCCATAACCAAATCGACGACCTGATGGAAGAGATACAGATACGTATCGAGAAAAGCGAACGTACCCTTGTCACTACCCTCACCAAACGTATGGCTGAAGAATTAACGGAATATCTCCTTAATAATAATGTAAAATGTAACTACATCCATAGCGACGTGGATACCTTGGAACGTGTAAAGATCATGAGTGACCTCCGCGAAGGCTTATACGACGTACTCGTTGGCGTCAACCTCCTGCGTGAAGGATTGGATTTACCGGAAGTGTCTCTCGTAGCTATCCTAGATGCTGACAAAGAAGGTTTCCTTCGCTCCCACCGTTCATTGACGCAGACTGCCGGACGTGCCGCTCGTAATGTTAACGGCATGGTTATCATGTATGCCGACAAGATTACCGAAAGTATGCAACTCACCATCGACGAAACCAACCGTCGTCGTGAAAAGCAGTTGAGGTACAACGAAGAGCATGGCATCACCCCTCAGCAAATCAAGAAAGCGAAGAATCTCAATGTATTTGCTACTTCGGAAACGCCCGGCGGTGAAGCCTCCGTTAGCAGAGATAAATCCTCAAGCGCTCCTCGTCCTTATATGGAACAGGAAACATCATCCGGTGTTGCTGCCGATCCGATTGTACAGTACATGAGCCGCGCACAGTTGGAAAAGAGTATCGAACGCACCAAAAAACTCATGCAAGAGGCTGCCAAGAAACTCGACTTTATCGAAGCTGCGCAGTATCGTGATGAAGTGTTGAAGATGGAAGAGATGCTGAAGGAAAAGAGTTACTGATAAAAAAAGAGCCGCTCCGAATTTCTTCGGGCGACTCTCATTTTATCCACTATTCCCAAAATAGAAACATCAAGCGATTTTCCAGTCTTTCAATGTATGGCTTTCGCTATCAAAGTTTATTGCAACCTTAACAATAGGCAGTCCGCACAAGGCAAAGCGTTCGGGATATTTCTTTAGATCAATCTGATTCATGGCTGCATCAGCACTCTTATCCAGTTTTAATTCAACGACATAGAGAGTAGTCTGTGTACGCATTACCATATCCACTCGTCCGCGAGGGGTACGCACTTCTACATCAACATACATTTCATCAATCCCATGCGAACTTCCTTATTCGGGATATCCAGTGTATAGAGGTTAGTTACCGGCGAATAATTCTTGATGGTGATATAACCGCTTTGATAAAGCAGCGGAGTTATGTCATTCATCTTCTCAGTAGGAGCATCAAAAGATTCTGCCAACGCCTTCCGCTCCCCTATCTGCTGGGGTTTCACGCCATATTTATTCAACATCTCTACTAAATAAGTGGGGGTACCGCTACCAAACCAATAAGAATTGATTTCACCTTTCGACATAGCTGTAAGCAAACTAAAAGGATTATAAATATCAGGGGATGGCCAAGTAAAATGATAACCGTCATAATTATCCTTTAGCTTTGACAGGACTTCGTCACGAGTGATCTCCATACGCGCCGCTAATACATTCAAATCATCAGACATTTGCACCAGCATTTCTTCCTCCGTTATACCACAGATAGCAGCATACGGTTTATCCATACTGATATTTTCGATGTTATTCAATTCACTAAAAATACTCAGTTGCGAGAACTTTGTAATACCGGTCAGGAAAACATAGCGCAGATAAGGATCGCAAGCCTTTAATGGACTATAGAAATTTCGCATCACGTTGCGAAGCACCGGCAGTTTTTTTTCTTCGTGCATCACATCGAGAAGCGGAGCATCATATTCATCTATCAACACTGCTACTTGACGACCAGTCTGCTCATAAGCCCGTTTAATAAGTGTGGTTAACCGAAGATTTACATCTACTTGATCAGAATTCACCCCGTACACATTCTCATAGTTTTTTAATTGACTGGCAAGGTATCGGTTCAGTTGCTCACAATCCATGTGTTTGCCCAAGCTCATGTCAAAGTGCAACACAGGATATTGCGTCCATTCCATCTCTAATTTTTCAATGGCAAGACCTTTAAAAAGTTCTTTCTGTCCTGCGAAGTAACTGTGTAGTGTAGAGGTAAGCAGACTCTTGCCAAAACGACGCGGCCGACTCAAGAACATAAATTTAGAAGCAGAATGCGTCATACGATAGACATATTCCGTCTTATCAATATACAGATAGTTTTTATTTATTAACTCAGAAAAGGTCTGAATTCCTATCGGATAAAGTTTCAGTTTCAATTCCATATTGTCCTTAGTTTCTTACAAGATACTACAAAAATATGGCAAAAAAGGGAAAAGACAAGTACAAGAATTAGAAAAAAGCGGTAAAGAATATGAATCTCCACCGCTTTATAAATCAAATTACATCTTTCTTCTAAAGAAAATGTCCTGTAACAAAGGTTTTAAGGATTCTGATCCTTATCCGTGATTAACGGATTAGCGTTCAACTCCTCTCCTTTGTCCACACGTACATTCTGATGATTGATATAACCTTTATTCGTATGAACGTTAGTCAATACATCTATTGCATTATTCAAGTCTTGAACCATCTGCACGTAAACCTCCGACAACTTTCCACGTCCTTTGGCATCCTTATCTTCAGAATAGTTTGCATTGGGCGGAAACAGAATCAAAGGAACACCGGCAGCATCAGGATTGAGGCGGTAAGCTTTCTGATACATCCTCACTACCTGATGATACATCATTGCACGAATCACTTTGGTTTGACCGTTATATGATTTATAGGAATCAAAAGTCAAGCCTTTCGTCGCTTCGATCACCACATTACAAGACCGCGCACTTCGTTCTTCATCACCCACGATACGTATGACACATCATCATGGTTAGTAGATTCGGCACCATTGTACGCCATCATTTTCTTGTATGTACCATTGAGCAAAGAATTGATGTTCAACTCGTTGTCAGTCATTTCCGACTTTGTGTTCCACTCAACACTTCCGGATCGGTTCCGTCAGGCAGGTTACCTAACTTAAATGTTAGCAGATTATCGCCTTGGAAGTAGAGACGAGCCGATTTGATATGTGCTTTAGCAAGCCACGTCTTAGGCAAAGTATATCCCAAAGTCAAAGCACGCCGGCGCATATAGTCACCGTCGAACAAGAAACATGAAGAAGCGATGGAGTAAGAATTTGCTCCAATCGTTACCTTCGGAATATTCGTGTTCCAGTTTTCGAGAGTCCAACGATCCAAGAACCGGAAACTGTTATTTCATTTTTCTTTCAGATTACTTGTTCAAATGTAAATGGAAATATTTCTTCATAAAAAGAACATAAATCAAACTCAAAAGCAGAATACAACTTATCAAATAAATATAACCATAGTTCTGACAATAGATAA
>JAEXAJ010000121.1 GCA_023458215.1 Bacteroidota bacterium | reverse complement strand
TTTTATAGGCATCACCGGTAAAATCGCCCGCATATTTTAATAAAGAAGCAACCGTCTCAGTAGTTTTCATTTCGTAGAACATAGGACGTTTAACCTTTCCTGCAATTCTGACCAAAGATTGATAGGGCTCCACAATAATAACGTCTCCTTCTTGTAAGCGTATATCATCGTTCATCTTTCCTTTCATGATAAACTCATAAACATCAAGATTCTCTATCGTCTTTCCATTACGTACCAGCTTGATACCACGGAGACTACCAATTTCATTCACGCCACCTGCACGATATAAAGCATGAAATATAGTAGAAAAAGAAGAGAGTGTATAAGTGCCGGGAATGGCAACTTCACCCATGATATTTATTTGTATAGTACGTATATCACCCAATGTCAAGCGAATTTGAGAATTGGGATCACTTCCTCCAATACCGGAATATATTTTGGAAAATTCACGTTGCAAATAGGAATTAGCCTCCTTCACAGTCATACCATTGAGATGAACAGGCCCCAAGTCTTTTACCTGAATGCTTCCTTCAGGGCTAATTGTCTGGCGAATCGTATTTTCGGAGGCACCCCAGATATCGATTATCACCTCATCGCCGGGACCCAAACGGTAATTTACCGGTGTGGCAAGATTCGCACTGGGTTCGAATGATAGATTACGATTGGTAAATAAGTTATGACCAAAGATTTGCCTGGCAGGTACATCCAACCGAGCTTGACTTTCCTTTTTCCGGTCCTCGATCTCGGCAGCTTCATAAGATTCTCCCAGCGATACACCACGTTTACGCATGGAGGTAGGTTTGTTGTCTGTGCCGACCGATGTACTGTTAGTTGCTTCATACTGTGCCTTTATGCGTAGTACTTGTTCTTGGGTTACACCGCGCCGCAACAATTCGGATGTTATTTGTTTTTGAGATTTGCCGGAAGCTTGAGCTTGCTGCACATATTCCACTACCTGTTGGTCGGACATACGTTGGGCATAGGCAGAACTGCCTATCGTAAAAACGAAAAGGAACAATAGTAAAAAACGATACATAATTTTATGTTGGTTGGATTTGTATATATGAAAAGACCGGAAACGTGGAATCCGGGTGATTTATATTCATTACTTCGCGTAGTAATTTGAAAGGGTGGATTCCACGAATTCCGGAATGTTTTATTCTAATCAATATATTCCCACGGATAAGGATTATCTTCTATATTCTGAAGTTCTTCAATAATCTCTTTCTGGCCACTGGTTAACTGTTCCGTATTCCAGGTTGCAATGATAGCATGGGCCTGATCGGCAAGCTCCTGCTCATAGCATTCACTATAGCAGTAGGTTAATAAACGCACTTTCAATAACGAATCACTCATGCGAGGCAGTACTTGCCAACTATGTTCCAATACATGCTGGATGCGTTGTTGCTTGTCACCATGATCGCAAAGGGTGGCATTATATCCTAAAAGAAGAGCAAGACATAATGATGCTTCTTCCTCCGGACTAGCGCCATGAAGTCCTCCATCATACAATTCGTTGCATAATCGGAAAGTCTCTCCACTCATTTGCGCCAGTTCATCACTATATATAGGACTTCCATCCATCCCTAAATAGAGAAGGCTGTGGGAGAGACGCAGTAAAGCATCTATTTGTTCAGAAAAATGCATGTAGTTATTTTAAATTTAAGTTTCACAAGTGCTCAACTTATTAGTTGACAAGGCTTCAGGTGACGAGTTGACAAGGAGAATAGTTTTGTGAAGTGCCCCCAAAACTTGAACTTGCGAAAGTTGAGTTTTTAAGATTTAAAGATAGATTATAATTTGCTGTCTATAACTTTACAGTACCAACGTGAAATGCGAATCATTATCCCGACACCCGCCAGTGTCTTAATGAAAAAATAATTGTTATTGACACGGTGAAGTTTACCCGTCATTCCCGCAAATTGTCCATGAACGATACGAACTTCTTTTCCGGGCTTGGCATCGGCCTCTTCATAAGTCATGAATTGTTTATCTTCAAAATCGGGATCGCACAAAGCACGAAATTCAATCATTTGGCTATCCGGTATCTCATAGCAATCGCCACTACCTTCTTTGCGAAGTACGCTTATAGGGGTCATACACTCGCCAAGCATACTGAGTATTTCTTTTTGAGATTTATCCTTACGCAGAAAGATTAAGTTATGAACTACAGGAACGAGAACTCTCTTCACTTTTCCCTCACGATTCTTTCTTTCAACGTAGGTCATCGGAATGAAATGCACCATCTGCTTATCCGTCAAGAAATCACTGATTTTTATCTCTTGACAGTTGTAAGTACGCAGAGCATACCAAGTAACAAATTTATTTTGCTTGTCCAAATGTTTAAATGTAATAAAAAAAAGGTGAATGTAGTTGGCATATATACCCTTAAAGTAAAAAACTCCCTTCCCTGATATTATGAATGAATACCGGAGAGAGTGAGAATGTAATAAGGATATAGCCTTTTATACCACCTCTGTACAAGAGGAAGGATTATTTTAAAGATAAAACACTGAATAAGAGTTCTATGTTGAGCAGAGAAAAAAGGCTCCCTTAATGAAGGGAGTGATTAGAAGAAATAAGAGAAAGCTACTATGTAATAAGAAATAAAAATCTCTATAACTTGCATTCAATCAGAAAGCTTTTCATTTACAGCCAATAGCTTATGATAGGATGTGAGAAAATAATATTTTTTCTCTTGGTTGTTTAAATAGTTTTCAATACCTTTGCCGCCGTTATAGTACTCTATTCCTATTTCCGTGAGTTTAAACTCTTGTACAGAGGTAGAATTCCTACAATCCCATTCAACAGCTCTTTATTTATAGTATCTTGCTTATTACTACCAATATCTTTCACATAAATTCGAGTCGTTTTAGTATCGGTATGTCCAAGGGCCTGCGAAACCACTAAAATATCGGCAGCAGAGCGGAAAGCAAGAGTAGCCCAAGTATGACGGGGAACATAAGAGGAAAGTCCACTGCAAATCCCCACCTTCTTACCAAGCATTTTAAGCGTTTTATTATAGTAAGATATTTTTTGTTGATATTCCTTATAAGCGATATCTTCATCTAAAGAAGAAAGAAAAGGAAATACATATTCACGCTCATCAGACATGTAACGATTTATAATCTCCTCCATACAAGGTTCCAATTTGATCCTCACCGGCTGATTGGTCTTGTGGCGATTATAACTCATAAAACCACCTTCCAGTTGCGACTTCTTCAGAAAAGCAACATCTATAAACGGCATACCACAAGCATAAAAACAAAATAAAAAGACATCACGTACTAGATGCATAAATGAGCCGGTGGGCAGAACCACTTGCTGCAGTTTACAAATATCCTCCTTCTCAACCGATCTTTTGCGCGTGCGTGAAATTCCCGTAAAAACATTACTAAAGGGATTGCATTGCTTTACAAATCCTCTATTCACCGCTTTATTATATAGAGCACGCAAAGAACGCATATAACAGGAAAGTGTATCTTTGGATACATTATTTTGCAGGAGCCATTCGCCGTATGAATCCATCAACGCGGAGTTTACATCAACAAGGGGGATATCCTCCCCCTTGTTAAATTTAATAAATGAACGGACTGCTGTCCTATAATTACTCGCCGTACTATGCTGATGTCGCTTACGAGTTTGTTCTATTTCTTCATAGGCGTACTCAGAAAAGCCGATTGATGATGTAATCACTGGTTTAGCGGACTTCTTGCCATGATCCGTCGAAACATTGTCTCGATGGATAGATATACGTATAGAAAAACAGACTTTTAACTTCATGTAGACTCATTTATTTCCTTGCCGACAGTTCTTTCAGTAAACAATCCACCGCCACTTTCAATTGCGCATCATCACCTTTCAAAGCTGCTTCCGGTTCATTGTAAATCAAGATATCCGGTTGCAACGTATGATTTTCCAGGTAATTGCCTTGCATATCCATGCAACCTACCTGCGGGATGCCAAATACAATGCTCGGGTCAATCTGACGTTCCCACCAAACGGCAGTCATGGTTCCGGCAACAGGAGTACCCACTAACTTTCCTATACCCAAAGTCTTATATACAAAAGGAGTACCATGTGCATTACTATAATTATCTTCACAAACCAGCATGCACGACGGCTTCAACCATTTATTGAAAGGATCGCTGCCGATGTATTGTCCACGCGGAACAAAACGTTCATATTCTTTCCCACTGAGCAAGGTTACTACATCATCGTGCAACCATCCGCCGCCATTGTGACGAACATCCACCACAACCGCTTCTTTCGCGCGATTCTGCTCACTCAACAAATCGGAATACATCTTACGGAAGCTTTCACTATCCATTCCTTTGATATGCACATAACCGATGCGTCCGCCGGAGAGTGTTTCTACCTTCTTACGGCAGTTCTCTACCCAACGTTTATAAAGCAATTCGTTCTGTGCCCCCGAAGTAATAGGTTTCAATGTTTCTTCAAAGCGTTTTCCCGTAGCAGGGTCGTAAACTGAAAGTACCACTTTACGTCCGGCTTTTCCTTCGAACAAAGGGAAGTAATCGGCTCCCGCCTTGATAGCGATACCATCTACTTTCTCGATAATGCAACCGGGTTTTACATCTGTCTTCTTCTTTGTTAGCGGACTTTGAGCAATAATTTCCTTTATCTTCAGCCCATCGCCTGCATAAGTATCATCGTAGAACACACCCAGATTCGCAGTAGCTAATGAAGCTCCGGGAGCAGAATAACGTGCACCGGTATGCGAACCGTTCAACTCACCCAACATCTCACTCAACATTTCGGCAAAGTCATAGTTATTGTTGATATAGGGCAGGAAGCGTTTGTAAGTTTCTTTATACCCGGCCCAGTCAGTTCCTTGCAGATCAGCGACATAGAACTTATCATCTACCTGCTGCCATACGTGATCGAAAATATATTGGCGTTCACCGTATGGACGATAATCAAAGAACGCTTCAAACTCAATCGGAGTAATCTTGCTGCCTTCTATTTCTATCTTCTTCATGCCATCATAGCTGCCAAGGAAGATATTCTTACCCTCTTTATCGGGTAGCAAAGTTCCTGCCCCCACTTTCTTTAAAAGGACTTTGGTTGAATTTTCTTTCAGGTTGTGCTCCCAAAGATCATATCCGTCTTCAAAAGTAGACAAGTAATAAAGGATATCTCCTTTTTGCGTCAGTATAGCGTCTGCCATGTGCGAAGAGTTCACAGTAAGGCGCGCGATACGGTCGAAACGATTGGCAAGATCAAACTTCAAAGGTTCCACTTTCTTTTCTTTGTCTTTGTCCTTATCGGCATCGTCTTTCTTTTTAGTATCTTTTCCGTCTTTTTTCTCGGCTTTCTCTTTCTCTTCCTTGGCTGCTTTTTCAGCTTCTTCCAGCAAAGCAGTCTCTTCTTTGCTCATCAGGAAGCGGTCGTAAGCCTCGGCATCGAAGAACATGATGTACGTATCATCTTCAGATCCCCAGCTACCGTGGCTACGATATCCCGCACGGTCGCTAGTCCAAATCATAGCTTTACCGCCCAATACCCATTTGGCATTGCCGTCGCTATATCCACTTTGAGTAAGGTTCACCAGTTCACCTTTACCGTCGGCATTCACCAATACGACATCTTTATTATTCCAGCCGCCTGCACCGATATAGTCCGAAAGAATCCACTTACTGTCCGGACTCCATTGATACCATTGGTCACCATCAGAATAAGAATACTGATATTTACCATCCATCACCGTGCGCGCTTCCTTCGTCTTCAGGTTAATGACACGGATGGCGGTACGGTTCTCTAGGAAAGCAACTTCCTTGCCGTCAGGGCTATATTGCGGTTGGAAAGAAGCGACATCAGAATTCGTCAATCGCTCTTCTTTCAATTCCGTAGCGTATGCAAATTGCTTTTCGTCTTTACGAACGATGCTCGACGTGTAAACTTGCCAAAGTCCGTTACGCTCGGAAGCGTAAACCAATGTACGTCCATCCGGAGAAAAATTAACATCACGTTCCTGGTCGGGAGTATTGGTAATCTGTTTCGTAGTCTTATAATCTACCGAAGTAACATAAACGTCACCGCGCAAAATAAAGGCGACTTCTTTGCCACCGGGAGAAACAGCCATCTCTGTAGCACCGCTACTCTTGATTTGGCGAATGAGATCTTTATCATTTTTATCAGAAACAATGCTGATATTCAATTTACTAGGCTGACCGCCCGGAAGAAGCGTGTAGATTTCTCCATCATAACCATAGCAGAGCTTGCCATCGGCCGACCCGCTAAGGAAGCGCACCGGGTGTTTGGTATGATGCGTAATCTGCGTAGATGTCGAAGCGCCGGGTGTACGTTGATAGACATTGAACGTGCCGTTTTCTTCGCTCAGATAGTAGAATGACTTTCCATCGGGAGCCCAAACCGGTTCACGGTCTTCGCCGCCAAAGGTAGTCAACTGCTGGTAATGAGGTTCTTCAGCCGGGTTGTACATCCAAATATCACGGGCAATGGGCGAAACTTGATGTTTACGCCAGTAATCTTCATATCCTTTCTTATCCTGATAGAGCATTACACCCTCTTTATTGATAGAAATACATTCCATGGGCATGGATGAAACCATCTGCGGACGTCCACCCTCTACAGAAACCTGATATACTTGACGGAACTGCCCGTTGGACGGAAAGATAACCGCCTCGGCAGAAGGCATTACATCCGCCGAAAACAAAATATGTCCGGCATCACTGAAAGCGAGCGGAGTTTCACTGCCGGAATGAGTAGTCAGTCTGCGAGGTTCACCCCCCTCTTTGGAAACCAGATAAACATCCATGCTTCCCAAGCGGTCCGAAGCAAAAGCAATCTGCTTGCCGTCCGGACTCCAAACAGGCGCAGTGTCGTATGCGGGGTTAGTAGTAATTTGCATAGCGCGTCCCCCACTAAACGGAACCGTATAAATATCACCCTTATAAGTAAAAGCAATTGTTGTTCCATCCGGTGAAATAGTACTATTTCTCAGCCAAAGCGGAGCATCTTGCGCAGAAACAACACCGGACAAACAAATAGCAATGCTAAAAAGAAGTTTCTTCATATAAATTGAATATTTATTTATGTGCTCATATAGAAAAAGCCCCACGACCTTCTTCATAAGAAAAAGACCGTGAGGCTTACTTATTCATTAAAGTTATCCCTCAGATTAAAGGGCACCTACAGTTTTCAAGTCAGCGTTAGTCTTATGAACAGCCTCAGCACTGGCAGCAAACTTAGCTTTTTCGTCAGCAGTCAGTTCCAGTGCAACGATCTCTTCGATACCGTTTTTGCCAAGGATAACAGGAACACCGATGCATAGATCAGATTCACCGTATTCGCCTTCGAGCAATACAGAGCAAGGAATCATCTTCTTCTGGTTGTGGATGATAGATTCTACTACGTAAGATGCAGCAGCACCCGGAGCATACCATGCAGAAGTACCCAGCAACTTAGTCAGTGTAGCACCACCTACCATAGTAGAAGCAACTACTTCGTTCAATTTTTCTTCGCTCAACAGTGTGCTTACAGGAATACCTTTGTAAGTAGCCAGACGAGCCATCGGAATCATAGTAGTATCACCGTGACCGCCGATTACAAAACCTTCTACTTCGTTAGCATTGCAGCCCAAAGCCTGAGACAAGAAATATTTGAAACGTGAGCTATCCAAAGCACCACCCATACCGATTACACGGTTCTTAGGCAAGCCCAAAGATTTCAATGCCAGGTAAGTCATTGTATCCATCGGATTGGAAACAACTACCAAGATAGCATTCGGAGAATATTTCAAAATGTTTTCTGCAACCGATTTAACGATACCGGCATTTACACCGATCAGCTCTTCACGAGTCATACCCGGTTTACGAGGAATACCTGAAGTGATAACTACAACATCAGAGTTAGCAGTTTTTTCATAATCATTAGTGCAGCCAACCAGATTAGTGTCGAAGCCCAACAATTGAGCTGTCTGCATCATATCCATTGCTTTACCTTCTGATACGCCTTCTTTCACATCCAGCATTACCACTTCGTCAGCCACTTCATTAAAGGCTAACACATTTGCGCATGTAGCACCTACGTTACCTGCACCTACTACGGTTACTTTTGACATAATTCTAAAGTTTTTGTTTATTATAGTGTTCTATAAAGATGGTGCAAAAGTACAGCGAACTTCGTAATTAAAGAAATATTTCCATAATAATTTTAGTTAAATACCTTATCCTATATGTAGTATTTTAAAGAGAAGTAATAGCCACCGCCTCAAAAGTCTCAATCTATACCACCATTTCGCCTTTTTCAACCAACTCTTATCGCTGCAATCCACTCTGTATCCGTCCGGTCGATAGATATAACGCAACACCCCGATAATCTCCTCCCTTTTCACCCGTTCAATACGTGCCACGTTACCGTCACCCTGCATCAGGTACTCATCGCCATTACGACCCACATAACGGTGAATCATATATCTGCCTTGCCATTGATAGAAAGGGCAGCACCAGGCAGGCAGTTCATCTCCGGGAGGGATTGGAACAACTTCCACTAAGTCTATTCCGCCTCTGATAAAGGGATACATGCTTTGTCCGCCAACAAGTAGTTTTACTGTTTGCCCTTGCTTCAAGGCATCCGAAGCTTCAGAAAAGAAGCTATTAGTCAGTACTATTTTTCGCATAAGCTAAAAATTATTCAATTCATCAAATATTGTTTTACATGAAAGACAGGCGGCGTCCGCATTGGGCAAACAAGATAAATGATACACCGGCACAACGGAAAGCAGACTACTCAAAACATGACTGATTGAGTCATACAATCTATCATCATAAGCGAAGCAGGGCGGACACGAAGGATGCAAAGCTGCGTATCCCTGTAAGACGCTCAATTTTCTTATTCGGTTCTTAGGAGCCTGAGACAATCGCACGCAAGCTATCAGCGGATAACACTCATTCTTGTAACAAGGAGTCTTTCCGCTCCAGGGACTACCATATACCCACGGTCTTCCATTGATAATACGAATGATCGGACTATCATCGTTCAATAGTACGGCTCCTTCTATATTCTCACGCCATAGACGAGTATGCGTACTTTTTCCCGTACCACTTTCGCCCAAAAAGAGCACGGCTTTTCCTTTATATTGTATGGTACTGGTATGGATGGCAACAGTTTGCATAGGTGCTGTTGTCACTCCGTAAGCTATCCAACAGGCAAAACGTAGTAATCCCTCTTCAAGGCTACCTCCGAAGCAAGCCGTATGCCCCTCTTTTTCTATCCATACATTCAAAGATTCAGCATTTGGAGGAGTCATAAAGAACAAATAACCACCGTCATAATATCCAAACCGACTCACTATCCCTTCATTCTCATTACGATAAAGTTCTTGTTCAAACTTGGGTGCCTTTTGGGGAGATACTATAAACCGGCAAAGGGGTTCACCTTCCAGCTTTGTTTTGAATACCCCGAACCCGGGCATTGTTTCAATCGCTTCTATTAGTTTGTCGCCTGTAACGCGGATTCTGTGTCCGGCTATTAAATAATCTTGCTCCATTATATTTTATATTTTTATTCTTTAACGTGAATCAATATGTGAATGAAATCCTTTACATACAGTATCCAGGCTAAGCTTCCGATACCACTTAGCAAGATGCATCCCATAAGAATCAGCAACTTTCGAGGTCTGGAAGGGGCAAGAGGAACTATTGCCGGTTGAATTACTGCATATACAGGAGTTATTTTTTCTACTCTTGCCTGGGCAGCCTGAACTTGCAGTTCCAGCTGATTGTATGTGGATAAAGCCAAGCTCATTTCACTTCGCAATCTTGATAATTCACCACGCGAAGTCAACATTGCCAAATCCCGGTTGGCATCTGCGCATCGAGTGTATTTTTCTTGTGCAGTGTAATATTCCGTTTGGGCTTCTTTACACAGTTTCTCATAATATTCCAAAATTCTGCGTGCTTTCCTTGTTCTGTATTCTGTAATATATTCTTTCAAATGTGCACTTACAGTATCTACTACGGTAGCGGCAACCAGTGGGTCTTGCATGGTAACAAAGAGGGTGATCGTTCTTTTCTTTTTGTTCACCTCGATCTTGATTCTGGAGCCGATAGCAGCGGCTAAACCTGCTTCTTCACGAGTCAGCCGGAACAAATCTGTCTCAGACCCGAATTTTCGCTGTTCTACTTTCGGCCTCTTCTTGAACAGAGACATCGTCCGGCTCACCAGCCTGGACGGTGCTGACGTGATAATGCTCCACCACGGTTTCTTTTGACGTTCTTTCAGATATTGGGCAAGGGTTATAGTAGTACTGTCCTTTTGCTCACGCACTTTCACATCAAGAAAAGGGATAAGAAAAGGTGTAGAGTGAATAACAACGGGATACAGAGAAGGATAAATGGCTTCCCTTCTACCCGTGCTAAAAGAGCTAATATCCGCCATATCAGTTAGTACGCTCATATCCGAAGAAGAACTTCTGCGGGTACTTTCCGGAGCAATGAGAGTACTTGCGGTATATTCATTGGGAATACCGAAGCCTATAAAGAATCCTACAACAGCTCCTATACCGCATGTTGTAAGAATCTGTTTTCTGGAAGCCCGGATTTTTCGTATTAATACCGATAACTCAATACTCCGTTTCTGGAAAGACGGCATATCGGCTAACTCGTTTATAGTTTCACTTTTCATTTATGGATAATTGCGCTTATACCTGCGTGACCTTACGCTTGTATCTGTGTAGGCTTACGCTTATATCTGCGTAAGCTCACGCACTTATATGCGTAAACAGCTATTGGTATCAGTGGAAATCAGACAAAATAATCCCCGCCATATACAGACGGCGCTGTACAGACGGGGATTAAATTACTTATTGTTATGTCATTTCTGATAATTAGTCAGATACGCCAGCCAAACTTTTGTCTTGAGAAACATTGGCAGTATAAGTACCACCCACAAGTCCTGCGGTTTTGTATACCACCTTACTTGTTTCTGCATTACCTTCAATCTTGGCAGAAGTAGGAAGATCCAATACGTTGGCTTTAATAGTAGTGTTATCTGCCACTGTCAAAGTTGCATTCGGCTCAATGGCAAGCTTACCACCATATACAACCAATGTCTTACCATCAACAGTTGCGTTTTCTGCAACTTGAATATTACCTAAGGTGATTTCTTTTACTCCCATGCTCAATTTAGAACCGGATTTCATTACCACCGTAGTTGTTTTACCATCTGCTACAGACAATTCGAATGCGGAAAATTTGATATCACCAGTAATTTCGATCGTTGTAACCTTTTTGGCAACAGCAGCAGAGAACTGCAATGCATTCTGTGCAACAGCCAAAACAGTACCACCTGTTGCTGGAACATAATCACCGTTAAAGAAACGAACTGTGCCATGAGCATTGTCAAACAAAGCGGTAGTTGTACCAGCCAAATATCCTTGAGAATCAGCGTCGCCAATATTGATTGTTCCTGCGTTATAAGCAGTCGGATCAGAATTTTCTATTTCGCTGTAGTTTGCTATAGACAAATAGGTGTTTGATTCACCCTTATTTATTGCGCCACTATTAATCAGGCTGATAGTACCGCTGTTCACTAACTTGGAGTTGGTTTCTGTATTTGAAATTAAGTTACCGGCATTTACAGTCAAAGTCTTTCCTGCTGCTACTGTAATTTCATTTGTTGTTGCGGTAGGAACTTGAGTCAATGTACCGTAAATGGTAGTATTCTCATTAAATGCGATAAGACTATTAGTCTTCAAAATTCCGATGGATGTTGCGCCATTGAATATTACAGCTTGTGCACCAGTACCTGCTGCATCTTTAACTTCGATAGTCTTTCCTGTATTCAGATTGGTAATTCCTTCAAATTCCAAAGTATCTTTTGCTTGAATAGTCAAATTGCCGGGAATATCAGACAAATCAAGACCTGCCAATTTGATGTTTTTAGCACTGCCCTTACCTTCATTAGCACCAAAGTCTGCTAAATAATCAGCATCATGGGTTATATTAATTGTAATATTTCCAGCTCCAGCACCTTTCAACTTCCAATTATTAATGATGTTGCGTACCTCACTAGCATTGGTTGCAGTCAAACCGTCAACACTGACTTTACTCAAGTCAATCTCTACTTTTTTCTTAATCAAACGACCTGCTACTTTATCGTAAGAATCAAATGCAGCTTTTATATCAGCATCCGCTGTTGTTTTGTACGCATTATCCTCCTTCAAGCTGTAAAACTTAACATTTGTACTAATGACGCCATAATTAGTATAAATCTTAATGACAGAATTGCTAGCATCAATGGCATTGGTACTCAAATCAGATGGCATAAAGCTCATATAGACTGTAGCACACTGATCTTTGCTTACCGCTAAATCTTCTGTAGTGGTAGCTGTAATTGCTGCCAAATCACCAGGAGTCAAATAGTCGTCACTTCCAGTTAAGTCTTTGAAGTATTTTTTATCACTATCTTTAGTCTTAGTTGCTATCCAATTCTTTGGCACAACTGTACCACTGGTTGCCAACAAACTTCCCTTCGTACCATCATCTTGAAGATCCAACTCTACTTTTTGAATAACCGGTGCAGTCATCGTTGTAGAGTTCTCTTTCAGACAAATATCCAGAACCAGCATATTCGACAATCTTTTCATTCCAACAATTGGAGTTTTGCCTGTTCCGGCATTTGTTGGCAGTAAAGACAATGTATCAGAAGCAAAAACCACTTTATTATATGCATCCGCCAAGTCTTTGCTGGTTTGATTAGCACCTACACCCAACTTCAACTTACCTACGGCTTTCAGTTCTTCATTAAACGGATAATATGCCAAATATGTACCCACAAACATCATCGTGTTAGATTTAAAACTGCTTCCGGACACAAAATTCAAAGGAACATTACCTATAACATCAGTGACGCTTGAAAAAGTAGATACAAGAGTTCCTTCTTGATAGCCTGCACCACCCATTTTGTCTTTATCATAATATCCGTCAGAGAGCCAAGCCATACCAATCTGATCCCCAGTGCTCCATTGTCCACCTGTTGTTACTCTGGTTGAGGCATCGTTCTTGTCACCTACGTTAAAGATCAACTGATCTCCATAAGGAGTTCCTTCTATTTTTTCTGTTCCAGGAACAGAATTAATCAATTCATCTTGGCTACACGCAGCAAAAAACATGGGAGCCGCCAACATTGCGATTAAATACTTTGTTTTCATTTTAGACATTTATTTGTTTCTACATTATAATTTATTCCCAATCACTGTCATCGATACCAGGTACAGTTGCCGAACCACCTGTTCCAGTGCCGCTTCCTTCAAACCCTTTTTCCACCATAACTTCCAGTACTTCTACTACCGGAGCTTCATACTTCATTTCTTTTTCCATTTTCATAATCACAAAATTTAATTGTTAGTAATATTAAAATATCTCT
>JAEXAJ010000120.1 GCA_023458215.1 Bacteroidota bacterium | reverse complement strand
AATTAAATGCTTATCCTTTTGAGATAATAATCGGCTTGCAAAGGTACGGTTTTTCTGATAACTGGCAAACGTTTTCTTCTTTTTTTTAGGAAGCCACTTGACTGATATACAACAAAAAAGTTATCTTCCGAAAGGCGGGAACCATTCCGAAAGATAACCTTACTTACTATCATTCGATTGTTTTACCTGACAATATCTTCGGGGAACTTGGCAGGCATATTTACCCGTTTCCATGTCTCGTGAAACCAAGAGTTCAGTTCATTTCCATTCAAATCCTTGGCTATGAAATATTTCAGGTACATTATTCCATCTTCACTCATTTCAAATTCCAAGATGTTATCCTGATTGTCTAACATAGGCAGGTGGATGTTCTTTATGATACTTTCCTTATAGGAATTATCAGTTAATTGCACATAAGAACCGTAGCCGGTTATGATAGCGTCGGCACCCGGAATAATTGTAAAATTAACGATACGTCCGTCATCACTTAAAACCTTGAAGGTATTGCTCGGCTTTAACGTTCCGGGAACATCCGGAATCTCAGATACATAGTGGCATAACTGCCAAATCCCTTCTAATTTTGCAGGCTTAAAATCGACACTCTCTTGTGCTTTAGCCCCTGCTACCACCAGCAGCATTGCCGCCAGCATGGTAAAGAAATAATTCCGTTTCATATTCGTATGATTTTGGTTAATGTTAGGGCATTCAATGTGATACAAATATAAAGATTTATTTTGAGGATATAACATTTAAAGCATAAAAAAAGCCCGTACAAAGCAAAGTTTGTACGGACTTTATTATCAGAGATGTAATTTGTATCAGTTCTATTAAAAATCGGCGTTGCGCGGGGTACGCGGGAATGGTATCACGTCACGGATATTTGCCATACCGGTAACAAACAACAGCAAGCGCTCGAAGCCCAATCCAAAGCCTGAATGAGGGCAAGTGCCGAATTTGCGGGTATCGAGATACCACCACATATCTTTCATCGGAATATCAAGTTCTTCAATACGGGTCACCAATTTGTTATAATCAGCTTCACGCTCAGAACCGCCGATAATCTCACCGATCTTCGGGAACAACACATCCATGGCACGTACGGTTTTACCGTCTTCGTTCTGCTTCATATAGAATGCCTTGATTTCCTTCGGATAATCAGTCAGGATAACGGGACGTTTGAAATGGTCTTCGACCAAATAACGTTCGTGTTCGGAAGCCAAATCAACTCCCCAATATACCGGGAACTCAAACTTATGGCCTTTGGCTACAGCTTCCTCCAATATCTTGATACCGTCAGTATAAGACAGACGAACAAAGCTTTCCTTCAACACACCTTGCAAGCGCTCTATCAGTCCCTTATCGAACATATTGTTAAGGAACTTCACATCATCGGCACAATTATCCAAAGCCCATTGTACACAGTACTTGATGAAATCTTCCGCCAAATCCATGTTGTCCGTAATATCATTGAACGCAACCTCAGGTTCAACCATCCAGAACTCTGCCAAATGGCGGGGAGTATTGGAGTTTTCGGCACGGAATGTAGGTCCGAAAGTATAGATAGCCCCCAATGCAGTTGCAGCGAGTTCGCCTTCCAACTGACCGGAAACCGTCAGACTTGCCTGCTTTCCAAAGAAATCGTCGTCATAAATGATAGCGCCGTTTTCATCTTTCTTCAAATCATACAGGTTCTTCGTCGTCACCTGGAACATTTGTCCGGCACCCTCACAGTCCGAAGCTGTGATAAGCGGTGTATGGAAATAGAAGAATCCTCTTTCATGGAAGAACTGGTGAATGGCAATCGCCATATTATGACGAATACGGAATACAGCTCCGAATGTATTTGTACGGGGACGCAGGTGGGCAATCTCACGAAGAAACTCCATGGAATGACCTTTCTTCTGCAACGGGTAAGTATTGTCACAAGTACCCAGCACTTCAATCTCGCGAGCTTGTACTTCAGCATTCTGACCGGAACCTACAGATTCAGTCAGCACGCCGTTTACACTTATACAAGCGCCGGTCGTGATATCTTTCAGCATTTCTTCATCGAAGTTTGCCAAATCTACTACAATCTGCAAATTATTTATTGTAGAACCGTCATTCAGCGCGATAAAGTTTACTTGCTTACTACCTCTGCGGGTGCGAACCCAGCCTTTCACGTTGACCATAGCGCCAAAATCATCGCGCTTCAATAAGTCAACAATCTTTGTTCTACTAATTTTTTCCATTGTTTTATTAATTAAAGGAGTTAAAGGAGAAAGGAGTCGATTAAAACTCCTTTGCCCTCTTTTTCTTATTATATCGAGTTACTCAAAAGCACCCATACGAAGGTAGTTTACCTCATTTTCGGTGAGGTAACGCCATTCGCCACGGCGCAAGCCCTTCTTAGTGAGTCCGGCAAAGAAAACACGATCCAACTTTACAACCTTATATCCCAGCGATTCGAAAATACGACGCACGATACGGTTCTTACCGGAGTGGATTTCAATGCCCACATCATCTTTCTTGAAGTCATCCGTGTAGCTGATAGCATCTGCGTGGATTTCACCATCGTCCAGTTGGACACCGGCTGCAATCTGCTCCATATCGGCTTTGGTTAGATTCTTGTCCAAGTGTACATGATATATCTTTTTCTTCAGATACTTAGGGTGCGTCAGTTTGGATGCCAAGTCACCATCGTTTGTCAGCAACAATACACCGGTGGTGTTACGGTCCAGACGACCAACGGGATAAATGCGTTCGTCGCAAGCACCTTTTACCAAATCCATTACAGTGCGGCGCGCCTGCGGATCATCGGAAGTTGTTACCGTATCTTTCGGCTTATTCAGCAAAACATAAATCTTACGCTCTATGCTTACTGTTTGATCGTGGAACTTTACTTCATCGCTACGCTTAATCTTGGTTCCCAATTCTGTAACCACCTCACCGTTTACCAAAACTACTCCGGCTGTGATGAACTCATCTGCCTCGCGACGAGAGCAAACGCCTGCATTTGCCAGGAACTTGTTCAAACGAATCGGCTCATTCGGATCGGTAAATTGTTCCTTGTATTCTATTTGTTTCTTTTTGCTATACTTAGCATTGGGATCGTAATCGCCGGAACGACGAATCGGACGACTATAGCTATCTCTGTTGCCATATCCTCCAGGTCTTCCACCACCATTCGAGTTGTAACGCGGACGTCCTGCGTTATCGCCATAAGAGCGTTGCGGACGGTCGCCATTCTCGCTGTTGTAGCGCGGACGATAAGGACGATCACCTCCCGAATTATTTCCGTATGACGGACGGTCATTATTATAGGAACGCTGCGGACGGTCGCCACCTTCACTATTGAAACGAGGACGTTGCGGACGGTCGCTATTATAAGGACGCTGCGGACGGTCACCGTTTTCACTGTTAACGCGCGGCCGGTAAGGACGATCGCCACCCGAATTGTTACCATAAGAGCGGTCGCTATTATAAGGACGCTGCGGACGGTCACCGTTTTCACTATTATAGCGCGGGCGGTAAGGACGATCACCACCTGAATTATTTCCATAAGAGCGTTCGCTGTTATAAGGACGCTGCGGACGGTCACCATTCTCGCTGTTATAACGCGGACGATAAGGGCGGTCACCGCCTGAATTATTTCCATAAGAGCGCTCGCTATTGTAAGGACGCTGCGGGCGATCACCATTCTCTGAATTAGGGTTAAAACGCGGGCGATAAGGACGATCGCCATTTTCACGGTTGTAGGACGGACGGCTATAGCCACCTTCTTTGTTAAATTGGTTACCATCACGGCCAGCACCAGAGTTCTCCTCTGAGGAAGAAGCTTCACGCCAAGTTTCGTTTTCTGTACTCATTGTTTTATTCGAATAAAATTAAACCTACTGGCCTCACGGCCATTCTTTGTCTCACTATACCTAAAATTTGTATGTAGTCTATAACAAATGCCGGATTAAAAAGTTGAGTCCTCTCCGACAACATCATGCCTGTTTAAATTCCCGTATATGTATGGGGAGTAATCACGCGCAATTCTTTTTTTATTTCTTCACTTACATTCAACTGTTCGATAAATTCCTTAATGGAAGCTTCCGTTATAGCCTGATTGGTACGAGTCAATGCTTTCAACGCTTCGTATGGATGCGGATAAGCCTCACGGCGCAGGATGGTCTGAATAGCTTCCGCTACCACACTCCAGCAATTATCCAAATCACGATAGATGGCCGGCTCATTCAGCAACAGTTTACGCAATCCCTTCAAAGAACTTTGAATAGCAATCACGATATGACCGAAAGGAACGCCTACATTACGCAATACGGTAGAGTCCGTTAAATCTCTTTGCAAACGAGAAACCGGTAACTTCACCGATAAATGCTCTAAAATGGCAGTAGCCACTCCCAGGTTACCTTCCGCATTTTCAAAATCAATCGGGTTTACCTTGTGCGGCATGGCACTAGAACCTACCTCACCTGCTTTAATCTTCTGTTTGAAGTATTCCATAGAGATGTATTGCCAGAAGTCACGGTTCATATCTATCATCACGGTATTGATACGTTTCATCGCATCGAATATCGCAGAGAGATTATCATAATTGGAGATCTGGGTGGTATACTCCTCACGCTCCAATCCAAGTTTTTCAGAAACGAATGCGTTGCCAAAAGCTTTCCAGTCAAATTCCGGGTAAGCTACGTAATGAGCATTATAGTTACCGGTAGCGCCGCCAAACTTAGCAGTTACCGGACATGATTTCAACGTAGCCAACTGGCGTTCCAAGCGATACACAAATACCATAACCTCCTTACCCAAACGAGTAGGAGACGCCGGCTGTCCGTGAGTCTTGGCAAGCATCGGAATATTTTCCCATTCCTCGGCATAAGTGCGCAATTGGGCAATCAGCTCTTCTATTTGAGGATAATACACCTGTTGAAGAGCGTCTTTTATGGACAAAGGAACGGAAGTATTGTTGATATCCTGTGATGTCAATCCGAAGTGGATAAACTCCTTATACTCATCCAGTCCGCCAAGTTTGTCGAATTGTTCTTTCAAGAAGTACTCTACAGCCTTCACGTCGTGATTTGTCACGCTCTCGATATCTTTTATACGTTGAGCATCCGCTTCCGAAAAGTCACGGTAGATGTCACGTAAAGTTTCGAAGATATTTTTATCTACGTTTTTTAGTTGTGGCAACGGCAATTCACACAAGGTGATAAAGTATTCCACCTCGACTTGCACGCGATATTTTATCAATGCAAACTCTGAGAAATAGGCAGCCAAAGCATCTGTTTTACCTCTGTAGCGACCGTCAATCGGAGATATGGCGGTAAGTAAATCAAGTTCCATATGTCGTATTTTGATATTTAACAAGCTGCAAAATTAGCTCTTTTTTCTGATTAACAAGGTATAAAGTAGAAGAAAGTTAACCTTAGGAAGTTAACAGATAAAAAATTCCTATCTTTGCAGCCGCAAATAACCTTATGAAAACCAGGTATGAAAGAGAATAACAAAGCCGTACTATACACGATCATCGCCGTACTCAGTTGGAGTACAGTAGCTACCGCCTTCAAGATCACTTTAAGGCACTTCACTTATTTTGAAATGCTTCTTGTAGCCAGTGTTTCCGCCCTGATAGTTTTCACCGTCAACCTGACGGTACAAAAGAAATGGAAAGAGATCAAGAATATGTCCGCCGTACAATGGCGACGCTTAGCCTTCATCGGAGCGCTCAATCCGGTGGCCTATTATCTGGTGCTTTTCAAATCATACGACCTGCTGCCCGCTCAAGTAGCGCAACCCATCAATTACTCTTGGCCCATTGTACTGCTGATTTTGCTAGCTCTATTCGCCCATCAGCCTATACCTAAAATAAAATACATCGGCATGTTTTGTTCTTTGGGAGGAGTAGCGCTTATTTCTCTAGGAACAGGCGGCATTAACGAACAACATCTGTCGGTTCCGGGACTTTTACTGGCACTTCTTAGCGCCTTCCTTTGGGGAGGTTACTGGATGCTGAATAACCGCAATCGCGAAATAGACAGTTCCATCACCCTCTTCACCAGTTTCTTATTCGGCTCTATCTATCTGATAATAGCCGCCCCATGGATGCACGCAGATCTTGTATCACTACCCGGTGTTTTATCCGCCGCCTATGTAGGCGTATTCGAGATGGGAATACCTTTTATCTGCTTCGGGCTGGCCATACGCAAAACAAACAACCCGGCACTGGTCAACCAACTTTGTTACCTTTCGCCCTTCTTATCGCTCTTCCTCATCAGCACCATATTGGGCGAAAGAATATTCTTCACCACTTACTGCGGGCTATTCCTTATCGTATTCGGTATTGCTTTCAATGAATATATTGCGAAGGCTTTCCGGAAATAGAAAGCCTCCGCATATTGCCAGCAAACAGGGACAATGATTCTTAAAGTTCTTTGATCTTGATATTCTTGAACCATACTTCATCTCCATGATCCTGTAACAGGATAAGACCTTCTTCCGCATTACCAAAATTCGGCCAATCTTTATACTTGCTATAATCTACCAAAGCATTCCACATCTGATTATTTCTTGTATATTCAATAATTTTCTGATTATTCATCCAATGCTCAACAGCATTGCCTTTTACTATAATCATAGCCGTATTAAAATCTTGCTTCTTAAAAGGCTTATCCTTACTGGCAGGAATAAGGTCATAGAGTGAACCTACGGTCCTATTTCCACTTACACCCAATTTGGCATCAGGATGCTTATCGTCATCCAAAATTTGATATTCACAACCGATGGCCGAACCTGCACCTTTGTTTAAATCAGCATCTACAAAATATTTAACACCGCTATTGGCGCCCTCTGTAATCTTAAAATCTACTTTAAGAACAAAATTCTTATATTTCCTAGTAGTCACGATATCGCCACCATTCGTTGATTCACCGCCATCGTTTTTCAACACTTTCAAGATGCCGTCTTCTATCGTCCAACCTTTAGCCGGGAAAGCATCAAGTTTCGCACCTCTCCACCCTTCGGCAGTGGAACCATCCCAAAGAAGCCTCCAACCGGCTTTAGCTTCTCTCGGAGAAATTGTATTAGGTATCACATTTACCTCCGGCGCCTCATTGGATTCCGGGGTCATATATTTTTCTACATCAGTTGTACAGATTCGCAAGTTCTTCCAACTAACCGTTTTTCCCTCCTGATCGGCACTGCCAATAGCATGCACCTGCAAAGCAATGAAGCCATTCAATGTGACATCGTCCCATATATTTGCACAAGGAATACCATTTATCCATGTGCGAATAGAGTTTCCGAACGCTTCAATCCTAGCTGTATTCCATGCATTATTCTTGAAAGCCTTTTGCCCGGCAGGGTTTTCAGTCATCGGATAAAGCCACCCACGGCGGGCTTCATCATAAATACCACCCGACCAAGCGCGTGCGGAAGGATCTATTTCAAACTGATAACCATGCACCCGTCCGTTATTATAATCTTTCAGACTGAGACTACGGAGTTGAACTCCTGAATTCAAACCATCATCGACTTTAAATTCAAATTCAAAGATAAAGTCACTATATGACTTTGTGGTTGCGAGGAAAGTATTGGGCGTTCCCAACTTTGATATGCCCACAATAGCATCATCTACAATTTTATATTCCGCTTTTCCATTCAATTTCTTCCATCCTTTCAGATTCTTACCGTTAAAAAGAGGTTCCCAATTCTGCGCTGATACAGATGAAGCGAGAATACATAATAAGACAAACAAAATATTTTTCTTCATGGTGTTCATGTTTTTATTGATTTAATAGTTTGGATATCTATGATATACAACCCGATAATTAAAGCTTCTTATAGTTTATAATACTCCTCCCACCCTTTACGCGGGGGTATTCCTGCAAGCATCGCATTGGCAAATTCATTGTTTGTGATTTGTTTGGTACGACTATCAAAGAATAATTGCGTATTAAGGCGTTGCGCCATCACCCCAAGAGAAAACACTTGGCTTAGCGGACCATGAATCTCAAACGGCGAACGTGTTTTCTCCACTCCGTTGCATGCCAACAGAAAGTTCTCGAAATGATTGGATGGACTAACCGGAACTTCCGGAAGTATAGAAGCCATTTCCTTGGCCTTTTCTTCGGGTATAATAGAGAGCGTACTGCCATGACTTCCACCTTTAAAGATCAGATCTTTACTGTAGATAATCTTTCCCGGATTTAGTTGAGACTGTAAGGTATTTTCCTGATTAGTAGAAGGAATATTGGGATCAAGCCCGGACACACCGTATCCGGCAGGTATAGGTGGCAGGTTATCCAATCCGTCATACCAAGTAACATCCACCGGAGGCATGCTTTTTCGTTGAGGGAACCGAAACAGTATAGTAGAAGAATAAGGGAAGAAATACTCATTATGACCTTCTTCTTTTAACATAGTAATTTCATAAGGCAACCCAAGTTCCAGAAACTCATGAACCGTATCAAGGATATGTGCTCCCCAATCACCCAATGCCCCCATACCAAAGTCATACCAGCATCGCCAATCTCCTTGATGATATTTTTCGTTGTATTCATGGTAAGGAGCAGCACAAAGCCAGGTTGACCAATCCATATCCCGGGGTACAGGTTGCCCTTGCGGATATTTATAAATATTCGCATCCCATTTATGCCATCTACGTTCATTGTTCATGTGAGCCGAAACAGCCGTAACATCCTTTATGATACCGGCTTCCATCCAAGCCTTGAATTGAAAATAATTAGCTTCTGAATGTCCTTGATTGCCAACTTGCGTCACCACATTCGGATATTTTTTGGCTGCCTGCATCATCAGTTCAGCTTCATAGAAAGTTCGTGCCATCGGCTTTTCTACATATACATGCTTACCATGAGCCATAGCCAGCATACAAATAGGGAAATGCGAGTGATCGGGTGTTGCTATAGCCACTGCATCAAACTCATTGCCCGATTTATCAAATAATTCCCGGAAATCTCTATATCGCTTTGCTTTAGGATACATTCCCATAGCTCTTAGGGTATGTTTAGCACCCATATCAACATCACATAAAGCAACTACATTAACCATCCCCGTTTTTTCAAAATCCTGAATGACTTGCTGCCCTCTGTTACCAATGCCAATATATGCAATATTGACCTTCTTATTAGCACCAATTACTTGCTTATTATTTCCGGCATTTAGCATTTCACCGGCTCCCATTGTAAGTCCGGCAGAAGTCAATGCCATTGTTTTTAAAAAGTTTCTTCGTGTTACCATAATTATTTTGATTTTGAGTTAGCTATGAAATACAAATATACACTTTTGATTTAAAAGATTTCATATTTTTCTATTCTGTTGTAGAACTTTGAGGATTAATTCTTTGAGGCCCTTTTCATACATCTACTTTTGCTAACCTAAATAAGAGTGATCTCAAACACTTGCCTTCATCAGAATAGACACAAGTGCCTGACACGATAGACACTTGTGTCTGATATGACAAAAGCCAGTGTCTGAGCCACCAAGCACAAGTGTTCAACAAATCAACAATAAGGCAATGGCAACTTACCTTGCATCGACCCCGGTTTCAACGCTTGGAACTGGAAGTTTCAACCATTGAAACTGACAGTTTCACACGTTGAAACCGGGAGTTTAGATCGTTGAAACTAATGGTTTCCTACATTGAAACTAACAACGCATATCAAAGAACACAAAAGCAATCATACACTTTCATGTATTTTATACCCGTATCTAGTTTTACGAGTGCCCCGTATCTGGCGTAAAAATGAGTAATTCTGCAAGAAAAAGAAGCAAACAGCTCACACCTTCACAAAGTATCATAACGCTCATAATCATATAATTAGCGAAATGTGCCTAGTAAAAACCATGAGAGTAAGAGTTTACTCTCATAGTTGCCATCATACTTGCTATCATACCTTAAATAGCGATGAACAAAGGGTTACAGAAGATTTATGAGAGCATGAGAGTAAAAGTACACACAAAACTTAATTGGATCAATGTAAAAACCTGAGGGTTTAATTTTATAATTCTTATCTTTGTCGTATATAAAATATCACGCACTAATATAATGGAAACAACCGGTTACCGTCTTCTTCTTCCTGAAGGCACTTTAGATT
>JAEXAJ010000119.1 GCA_023458215.1 Bacteroidota bacterium | reverse complement strand
TTTTTTGTCAAATACTAAACTCTATGAAAGTAGTTTAATCTAAAGGTTTCGCATTGTTTTTTAATAAAAATTAGTTGGTATGGTTAATTTATTCCCGTACTTTTGGAAGCGAAAAAATAATTACCGGCATTAAGCCGATAAAAAGGGAAATTTAAACACTTAAAATAGTATTGATTTATGGCTGAAACAATTGATATCCGCGAACTAAACGAGCGGATTGAAAGACAAAGCGCTTTCGTTACCAATCTTACCACAGGTATGGACCAGGTCATTGTAGGTCAAAAGCATCTGGTAGAATCGTTGTTAATAGGTCTGTTGTCTGACGGACACGTATTGCTAGAAGGTGTGCCTGGCTTGGCAAAAACATTAGCAATCAAAACATTGGCATCTCTGATTGATGCGAAATATAGCCGTATCCAATTTACGCCGGACCTACTACCTGCGGACGTTATCGGTACAATGGTTTACAGTCAAAAAGACGAGACATTCCAAGTTAAGAAAGGTCCTATTTTTGCAAACTTTGTTTTGGCGGATGAAATCAACCGTGCTCCGGCCAAGGTGCAGAGTGCTTTGCTGGAAGCCATGCAAGAGCGCCAGGTTACTATCGGTAAAGAAACATTCCCGTTGACTGAACCTTTTTTGGTACTGGCTACCCAAAATCCTATCGAGCAGGAGGGTACTTATCCGTTGCCCGAAGCGCAGGTTGACCGTTTCATGTTGAAGGTTGTCATTGACTATCCGAAGCTGGAAGAGGAAAAACTGATTATCCGTCAGAATATCAATGGTGAAAAATTCAATATAAAACCTATCTTGAAGGCTGAAGAGATTATTGAAGCCCGTAAGGTAGTTCGCCAAGTTTATCTGGACGAGAAGATTGAAAAGTATATTGTGGATATCGTATTTGCTACCCGTTATCCTGAGAAATATGATTTGAAGGAACTGAAAGATATGATTGGCTTCGGTGGTTCACCGCGTGCTTCCATCAATTTGGCACTCGCTGCCCGTAGCTATGCTTTCATCAAACGCCGTGGATATGTAATTCCGGAAGACGTACGTGCCGTGGCACACGACGTACTGCGTCACCGCATCGGCTTGACATACGAAGCGGAAGCCAGCAATGTGACTTCTGACGAAATTGTCAGCAAGATATTGAATAAAGTTGAGGTACCTTAATTAAGCGAGAATATTTCTGTAGAAAACCTCAGGGAATGACTTCGGAAATGCCAGGCATTTGCTTTTGAATTGCCTGGGATTTACGTCGGAAATCCCGGGTATTTTTGCTGAAAACTCCAGGAGTTTATTCTTCAAATCCCAGCGTTTTCTGATGAAAATACGAGGGCTTTGGGTTGATCTCCGCTAAGGTTTTTATTAATGAGATTATTCATAAATATCAATGGAAACAACTGATTTACTAAAAAAGGTCCGTCAGATTGAAATAAAGACGCGCGGATTATCCAATAATATCTTTGCCGGGCAGTATCATACGGCCTTTAAAGGTAGAGGTATGGCCTTCTCCGAAGTGCGTGAATATCAGTTTGGCGACGATATACGCGACATTGATTGGAATGTGACCGCACGCTTCAACAAACCCTACGTAAAGGTGTTTGAAGAAGAACGTGAACTGACAGTAATGTTGTTGGTAGATGTTTCCGGTAGTTTGGAGTTCGGTACTGTGAAGCAACTCAAGAAGGATATGGTGACGGAAATCGCCGCTACTTTGGCTTTTTCTGCCATTCAGAACAACGATAAGATCGGTGTTATCTTCTTTTCAGACCGGATTGAAAAATTCATTCCACCTAAGAAAGGGCGTAAACATATACTCTATATCATTCGTGAACTGATTGACTTCCATGCGGAAAGCCGCCGGACGAATATTCGTTTGGGTTTGGAATATCTGACGAATGTCATGAAACGCCGTTGTACAGCTTTCGTGTTGTCGGATTTTATTGACCAGGAAAGTTTTAAGAATGCAATGACCATAGCCAATCGTAAGCATGATGTCGTTGCCATTCAGGTTTATGATCGCCGTGTGGAAGAGTTGCCGGCCGTAGGTTTGATGAAGATCAAAGATGCTGAAACGGGGCATGAACAGTGGATTGACACTTCTTCGCGTGCTGTGCGTCGTGCTCACCATGATTGGTGGGTCAACAAGCAAGTGGAGCTGAACGAAACATTTACAAAGAGTAATGTAGACAATGTTTCGGTACGAACTGACCAAGATTATGTCAAGGCATTGATGAATTTGTTTGCAAAACGAAATTAATCGGAAAATGAAAAGATATTTATTTCTGATAACGCTGTTAGTAGCATGGGCGGGCAGGGCTGTAGCCCAGTCGTCGGTGACGGTAGATGCTACTATTGATTCCCTGCAAATCTTGATAGGAGAGCAGGCAAAGATAAAGCTTCAAGTATCATTGGATGCAAATAAGCGTGCCATATTTCCTGTTTATACGGATACATTGATACGTGGAGTCGAGATTATTGATGTAGCCAAGCCGGACACGCAACTTCTGAATGATGGCAGACGCTCTTTGATAACTCAAGAATATACTGTTACTTCGTTTGATTCGGCGCTCTATTATTTGCCGCCTATGCAGGTGATTGTAGATAATAAGCCTTATCTTTCGAAAGCACTGGCCTTGAAAGTATATTCTATCCCGGTAGATACGTTGCATCCCGACCAGTTTTTCGGGCCTAAAACTGTGATGCAAGCGCCTTTTGCCTGGGAAGATTGGTATGTTGCCATTGCTTGTGTGCTTTTGTTTGTGCCTCTTCTTTTGTTGTTGATTTATCTTGTGAAGCGTATTCGTGATAATAAGCCGATAATTCGCAAGGTGAAAGTTGAACCTAAGTTGCCGCCGCATCAATTAGCCATACAAGAGATTGAACGCATTAAAAATGAAAAAGTTTGGCAGAAAGGATTGTCGAAGGAGTATTATACCGAATTGACAGATGCTATTCGTACTTACATTAAAGATCGTTTCGGTTTCAACGCTTTAGAAATGACATCTTCTGAAATTATTGATAATCTGCTGGAAATGAAAGATAAAGAAGCAATTAAAGATTTGAAGGAGTTGTTTCAAACAGCGGATCTTGTGAAGTTTGCAAAGCATAATCCGATGATGAACGAGAATGACGCAAATTTAATAAATGCTATTGACTTTATCAACGAGACAAAAGTAAAAGAAGATGAGAATGCCAAGCCGCAACCTACTGAGATTACTATCATTGAGAAACGCTCTTTGCGTACCAAGATATTGCTCGGTACAGGTATTTTGCTGTTGGCTGCCGCTCTTATCGGCTCACTGATATATATAGGTTTGGAGTTGTACAATTACTTTGCTTAATAGCATAGTTATGCATAGTGACTCCGGATTGTAAATCGTAAACTGTAAAATCGTAAATATCATGGTTTTTGCCAATATTGAATATTTATTTTTGCTACTGTTGCTTATACCTTATATAGTATGGTATATCATGAAGCGGAAGAGTAGTGAAGCTACACTTCAGATTTCTGATGCTCGTGTATATGCCCATACTCCGAAAAGTTATAAGAACTACTTGCTACATGTGCCGTTTGTTTTACGGATAATCACTTTGATTTTGATTATCATTGTTTTAGCGCGCCCGCAAACCACTAATAGCTGGCAGAACAGTGAAATTGAAGGTATCGACATCATGCTTGCCATGGACGTATCTACGAGTATGCTTGCCGAAGATTTGAAGCCTAACCGTCTGGAGGCTGCCAAGGATGTAGCCGCTGAATTTATTAATGGTCGTCCGAATGATAATATCGGTATAACCTTGTTTGCCGGTGAGAGTTTTACGCAATGCCCGCTGACTGTAGATCATGCCGTGTTGCTGAACTTGCTTAAAGATATGAAGTGTGGATTGGTTGAAGACGGTACGGCAATCGGAATGGGTATTGCCAATGCAGTAACCCGACTGAAGGACAGTAAGGCCAAATCCAAAGTGATTATTTTGTTGACGGACGGTGTGAACAATAAGGGGGATATTTCTCCTTTAACTGCCGCCGAAATAGCAAAAAGTTTTGGTATCCGTGTTTATACTATTGGCGTAGGTACTAACGGGATGGCTCCATATCCTTATCCTGTGGGTGGAACTGTGCAATATGTCAATATGCCGGTTGAAATTGATGAGAAGACTTTGACGCAAATTGCCGGTACTACGGAAGGTAACTATTTTCGTGCTACCAGCAACTCTAAGTTGAAAGAGGTTTACGAAGAAATCGACAAGTTGGAGAAAACAAAATTGAATGTGAAAGAATATAGTAAACGTCAGGAAGAGTTTCGTTGGTTTGCATTGGCGGCTCTTCTCTGTGTATTGCTGGAAGTCTTGTTACGTAACTCCATTCTGAAGAAGATACCGTAAAAAAGAAAATATTCTTTGTGCAATTAGTCGGTTATGACCCAATTGTGAATTGTAAATTACTAAATTGTAAATAGAAAGATGTTTCGATTTGAAGAACCTGCATATTTGTACTTGTTACTGTTGCTGCCTTTCCTGGCAGCCTTCTACTTGTACTCCAATTACCGGAAGCGGAAAGCTATCCGTAAATTCGGTGATCCGGTACTGATGGCTCAGTTAATGCCGGATGTATCTAAATATCGTCCGGATGTGAAGTTTTGGATTGTATTTGCTGCAATCGGGTTATTTGCTGTATTGCTGGCTCGCCCCCAATTCGGTTCTAAACTAGAGACGGTGAAACGTCAGGGTGTGGAGGTAATAATTGCACTCGATATTTCCAATTCAATGTTAGCGCAAGATGTACAACCCAGCCGTTTGGAGAAAGCTAAGAGGTTGGTTGCACAGCTAGTAGACAAGATGCAGAATGACAAAGTAGGTATGATAGTATTTGCCGGTGATGCATTTACGCAATTGCCTATAACCAGTGATTACATTTCTGCCAAAATGTTTTTGGAATCCATTGATCCTTCGTTGATATCCAAACAAGGTACGGCTATTGGCGCAGCGATAAATCTGGCTGCTCGTAGTTTTACACCGCAAGAAGGAGTAGGACGTACTATTATCGTAATTACTGATGGTGAGAACCATGAAGGTGGTGCGGTGGAAGCTGCTAAAGCAGCAAACGAGAAAGGCATTCAGGTCAATGTTTTGGGAGTTGGTATGCCTGATGGAGCACCGATCCCCATTCAAGGTACCAATGATTTTCGTCGAGACCGTGAAGGTAATGTCATTGTAACCCGTTTGAATGAGGAAATGTGTCAGGAGATTGCTAAAGCTGGAAATGGTATCTATGTGAGAGTGGATAATTCGAATGCCGCACAAAAGGCTATAAGCCAAGAAATTGATAAGATGGCAAAAGCTGAAGTGGAAACTCAGGTCTATACGGAATTCAATGAACAGTTCCAGGCCATAGCTTGGATAATTTTATTGTTACTGTTAGCGGAAATGCTGATATTGGAACGTAAGAATCCTCTTTTCCGCAACATTCATTTGTTTTCTAATAAGAAATGATGCGTATGTTACAGAAGAAATATATTGGAATGGTTTTGCTACTGCTCATCGCAGTTGCAGCATCTGCACAAAAAGCAGAACGCGACTTTATCCGTAAAGGAAACCGTTTTTTCAAAGATAGTGTATTTGTTAATGCCGAAGTTGATTATCGGAAAGCGCTGGAAGTAAATCCACAATCAACAGTTTCTATGTTCAATTTGGGAAATACTTTGGCTCAACAGAATAAGTTGAAAGAAGCGATGGAGCAGTATGTGGGGGCTACAAAAGTAGAGAAAGACAAGTCAAATTTAGCTCAGATCTACCACAATATGGGAGTAATCTTGCATTCTCAGAAGGATTATGCAAAAGCTGTAGAAGCTTATAAACAATCATTGCGTAATAATCCGAAAGATAATGAGACTCGTTATAATCTTGCATTAGCTCAGAAAATGCTGAAAGATCAGCAAAATCAAGATCAGAATCAGGACCAGAACAAAGATCAGAATAAGCAGGATCAACAGAAAGATCAAGATAAGCAAGATCAAAATAAACAAGACCAACAGAAGAACCAGGATCAGCAACAACCTCCAAAGCCTGAGAAGAAGGATGATCAAATGTCAAAGGAGAATGCAGAGCAGCTCTTAAATTCGGTTATGCAGGATGAAAAGGATGTGCAAGACAAGGTGAAGAAGCAACAAGTTCTCCAAGGCGGCCGTTTGGAAAAAGATTGGTAACACATAAATAGGAAATAATATATGAGAAAAATAGTTTTCTTATGGATCATGCTGATATCAGTCAGTATTTATGCTTTTGCTGATGGCAAGGTATCATTTACTGCGACTGCGCCCGATGCTATAGCGGTAGGCGATCAGTTTAGGCTGTCATATACAGTAACTACGCAGAATGTGAGAGATTTTCGTGCTCCGTCTATTAAAGGATTTGATGTGTTGATGGGGCCCAGCCGTTCACAACAGAACAGTGTACAGATAATTAATGGTCAAACTACTTCAACCAGCAGTATTACCTTTACTTATATCCTGATGGCCAATACAGAAGGTAGTTTTACTATTCCAGGAGCTACGATTACCGCTGATGGTAACCAACTGGTATCTAATTCTGTTCAGATAAAAGTTTTGCCGGCTGATCAGGCAAACTCCGGGACATCTTCCGGCAATAGCGGTGGTGGTAAGCAGAGTGGAGGTACAAGTCGTGCTTCATCAGGAACAGCAGTCTCTAGCAGCGACTTGTTTATTACTGCTACAGCCAGTAAAACAACAGTATATGAACAGGAGGCTTTCTTATTGACTTATAAGATTTATACATTAGTCGATTTACGTATGTTCGATAATGTGAAGTTGCCCGATTTTAAAGGATTCCATTCCCAAGAGGTAGAGTTGCCTAATGATAGAAGATGGGGCTTGGAACATTATAAAGGTAGAAATTATCAGACTACTGTTTATAGGCAGTTCGTATTATTTCCGCAGCAGTCGGGCAAGTTAACGATTGATGCTGCCCGCTTTGATGCTTCAATTGCTAAAGCAACCCAAGCAGTTGATCCTTTTGAAGCCTTCTTTAATGGTGGTAGTAACTATGTAGAAGTAAAGAAGACGATTATGACTCCTCAATTAACCATTAATGTCAATCCTTTACCTGCTGGCAAACCGGCTGACTTTTCGGGTGGAGTGGGAGAGTTCAACATTACTTCTTCTATTAATACTACCAATGTTAAGACAAATGATGCTGTTACCATAAAGATTGTTATCTCCGGTACCGGCAATCTGAAACTTCTATCAAATCCGGATATTAAGTTCCCGGAAGATTTTGAAGTATATGACCCGAAAGTGGACAACAAGTTCCGCTTGACAAATTCAGGTCTTTCAGGTAGTAAGGTGATTGAGTATCTCGCCATTCCGCGTACTGCAGGAACTTACAAGATACCTGCCGTAAAATTCAGCTATTTTGATATTAATTCTCGTTCATATAAGACCCTAACTACCGAAGAGTATGAATTGCATGTTGAGAAAGGCGCAGGAAATGCCGCTCAAACCATTGCGAACTTTACTAATAAAGAAGATTTGAAAGTATTGAATGAGGATATTCGTTATATCAAACAGAATGATGTGACTCTTTCTCAGAAAGGAGATTTCTTCTTTGGTTCATTGACATATTGGTTATTCTATTTAATACCTGGAGTTGCGTTTATGGTATTCTTCATAATCTATCGCAAACAGATAGCTGCCAATGCCAATGTTGCTAAAATGCGCACTAAAAAGGCTAATAAAGTTGCAGTAAAACGTATGAAGCAAGCAGGCAAGTTATTGTCTGAGAATAAGAAAGATGAATTCTACGATGAAGTGTTGAAAGCACTTTGGGGATATATCAGCGACAAACTGAGTATTCCGGTATCTCGTTTATCGAAGGATAATATCGTTGAAGAACTCCGCAATTATGGGGTCTCTGATGCATTGATAGAGGAGTTTCTTGATACATTAAATAATTGTGAGTTTGCCCGTTTTGCTCCTGGTGATGATAATCAGGCTATGGATAAGGTTTACTCTGCTTCGTTGGAGGTTATCAGTAAAATGGAAAATTCAATCAAACATTAATAAGGAGGGTACGATAATGAAAAAAATACTATTTATTACCCTTAGCCTGTTGCTGTCGATAAATACTTTTTCCCAGGATTCTGCTGTTGTAGATACTTTACAATCAGCAAATGATTCAATACCTGCGCATGCTGAGTTCTCTGCTGCGAAACAGCAAAGTAATGTTACTAAGGCCGAAGGAGATAGTGCTTATGTAAGAAATGATTTTGCTTCTGCAATTCAGATTTATGAGAATCTATTAAAGAAAGGGGAGGCTGCTGAAGTTTACTATAACCTGGGTAACAGTTATTATAAAGCAGGTGAAATAGCAAAAGCTATTTTGAATTATGAACGGGCTTTATTGTTACAGCCGGGTAATGCAGATATTCGTGCTAATTTAGAAATAGCTCGTTCCAAAACAATTGATAAAGTTGTTCCGGTACCTGAGATATTCTTTGTATCATGGATTAAATCTTTGATTAATAGCATGAGTATAGATACTTGGGCTAAATTAGGAATTGTATTTTTCATTCTTTTATTGGGAGCTTTGTATTTATTCTTTTTTTCTAAACAGATTGTGTGGAAAAAAACAGGATTTATTGCAGGATTTGTACTTTTAGCGTTTGTCATTTTGACTAATCTATTTGCATCTCAGCAAAAGAATGATTTGATTGATCGTAATCATGCAATCGTGTTATCTCCCAGTGTTACAGTACGTAGTACACCTAGTGATAGTGGTACAAGCCTGTTTATTTTGCATGAAGGCCATAAAGTTCAGATAAAAGATAACTCTATGCGTGAATGGAAAGAAATCCGTTTAGAAGATGGTAAAGTAGGGTGGGTGCCTGCTTCGGCTATTGAGGTGATCTAGAACGTTTCAATATAATCAGAATGGCTCATATAAATGGAAGGATCTTCTTTTTGTATGAGCCATTTCTTCTTTATCCACTTTAATACTTCTTGAATTCATGGTGATTTTTCTGAAATAAGACAATTCATTGTTTATTTTCCTTGTATGCGATTTCTTTTATAAAAAAGTTAAAGGAATAGTTTGTTTTATCTTTTTTTTTCCTTAAGTTTATAGCGTGATAATAATACAGAGTATTAACCATTAAATTTATCAATATGAGAACAATAACATTTAATGAACTACGTAAAATTAAAGACTCATTGCCTAGTGGTAGTATGCATAGAATAGCCGATGAACTTGGGTTGAATGTTGATACAGTAAGAAATTTCTTCGGTGGACATAACTTTAAAGAAGGAAAAAGTGTGGGAATCCACTTGGAACCAGGTCCTGATGGAGGGTTAGTAATGATTGACGATACTACTGTTCTAGACCGAGCTTTAAAGATTTTAGATGAAATAGCAGCTAAAAATGCAGAACCTATTAGAGCTTAAGAAAAGAAAGTAAAAGGATCCCAATTGCTAACAAACAATTGGGATTTCTTATTTGTTTTAATCTAAAAATTAATGGTTTATGGAAGACAAATTAGTTACATTAGCTATTCTTACGTATGCAAAAGCGCAAATACTGAAGAATGTACTTGAGAATGAAGGTATTGAAACCTATATAATGAATGTAAATCAGATACAACCTGTTATATCTTCTGGTGTACGTGTACGAATTAAGGAAAGTGATTTGCCTCATGCACTAAAAATCACAGAGAGTTCAGCTTGGTTATCAGAGGAAGTAGTAGGAGGGAAGTCTCCCAAAATAGAAAAATCTAATAATAAAGTTCTTATTCCTGTAGATTTCTCTAATTATTCGTTGAAAGCGTGTGAATTCGGTTTTAATTTTGCCCATAATATAGGTGCAGATGTTGTTTTATTACATGTTTATTTTACCCCTATATATGCAACTTCTTTACCTTATGGTGATGTATTCAACTATCAACTTGCTGATGAGGAAAATGTGAAGAATATATTACAAAAGGTTCATGCTGATTTAAATTCTTTATCAGATAAAGTAAAGGAAAAAGTTGCTACGGGAGAGTTTCCTAGTGTAAAATATACTTGTGTATTGCGCGAAGGTATTCCTGAAGAAGAAGTGTTGCGTTACGCTAAAGAAAATCGTCCACGAATTATCGTGATGGGAACAAGAGGCAAGAATCAAAAAGATATTGACTTAATTGGTAGCGTTACTGCTGAAGTAATTGAACGTAGTCGGGTACCTGTATTGGCTATTCCGGAAAATACTCCTTTCACACAATTCTCTGAAGTGAAACGCATAGCTTTTATTACTAATTTTGATCAACGTGATTTGATTGCTTTTGACTCTTTGATAAGTAGCTTGAAGCCTTTTAAATTTGCTATTTCTTTAATTCATCTTTCTGAAGTTAAAGACACATGGAATGAGATTAAGTTAGGTGGAATTAAAGAATATTTCCAGAAACAATATCCGTTATTAGATATTAGCTATGATGTTGTGAAAAACGATGATTTATTGAATAGTTTGGATAGTTATATAAAAAGTAATCATATCGATATTATTGCATTGACTTCATATAAAAGAAACATATTTTCTCGATTATTTAATCCCGGTATTGCCCGAAAAATGATTTTTCATTCTGATACACCTTTATTAGTTATCTACGGACGACCGAGCTGATTTAAATAAGCTTTCTATATTTGAGTAATAATCATGATTATGTTTAATATGTAAATCTAATTCATTATAATCTTATAATTTAGCTCCCCTAATTGGATAAACAATGCTTAGCATCGCAAGAATGCTAAAAAATAAAAGCCTAACCAATTTTACTTGATTAGGCTTATTATTTATAATCGCATTAAGATTATTGCATCAGCTTTTCGATTTCATCGAATTCAGGTCCCATGTCCAAATTATAATATACTCTATAAAGACCGTTCAACCACAAATCTTTCTGCTCAGGTTTCAACTGTCTTGCCTTCTCATAATTTGGTTTTGCCTTTTCATAGAAAGACTTCAATGTAGCTTGGTCAGCTTTGTATTTCGGGTCGTTTACATCAGTTGTAGCCTTCTCTGAGAAATCTTGGGCTTGTAAACAGTAGATTAATCCTAAATTAGAGAAAGCCTCTGCATAATTAGGATCTACTTCAACAGTCTTAGTATAGAACTCGATTGCTTTGTCATAGTCCTTCATGTTATGATAAAGATAGCCTTTTACATACAGATAGAATGTATTATTCGGATCTTTAGCTAACATGTCATCAGCGAACTGCATAGCTTCATCATACTTGTTGTTATTGCTATAGTAGTCAATCAAATGTCCAAAGAAGAATGGGTGCTCAGGATACTTCTGAATACCTTCTTTCAATGAATTTACCCATTTTACTGTATCACCTTCAGCCTTCAAAGCAGTAGAAATAAATTCCATAGCATATTTTCCTACTTCTTTGTCATTTTGTGCATAAGGAGCATACTTTAATACATTAGGATAATCTTCCATCTTAGCTGCTGCTAAGCTAGCATAGTAAGCAATTTGGGGTAATACTGTGTCAGTTTTCAGTAGATTTTCCTTTTCAAACATTGGGTTTGCTGCAACATCAACGTAAGTTGCAAAGAACTCAAAAGCTTCTTTATTCTTATCTTGATTAAAGAATTGAATACCACCATTGATTAAGTTACCGCGTTCTGCCAAAATAGAAGCAGCATTCGATTTTCTGAATTTGTTTTTGATCTTGCCTTTTTCATCAGGAATTTGTGCAAGTTCATCGCATTTGAAGTAGTATTTACACATGTTCAATGCGCTATTATATACCTGAAGAGTATCGTATGGCTTTCTCAGGTAGGCATTTTCCATTTCTTTTTCACTTCTTTTCTTTTGAATAAGACCGGCTACATCCCAAGTTTCAGGTTTATCCTTTGTTTCGGGGTTGGTCAAAGCTTCATTAATCAGTGCTTCTGCTTTGGCAAAATCAGGTTTTACTTCATTAGCTATACTTTTAGCTTCTTTTACACTCTTTTCTTGAGCAAATGTAAAGCTAGCGGCAAGTAGTAAAACCATTGAAAATAGTACTCTTTTCATGATTGTAGAAAATTTAAATTAATATTATGTCTATTCTTCATTTTCATTATTAATCTCCTCTTGAGAGCCTTGAGAGATGTTTTCATCTCCTTCTTCCAGGATTTCAATTTCATCTTCACTCTCGGAAGTTACTTTACATACCGAACCAATCTCGTCGTTGCGCTTTTCAAGGTTGATTAATCGAACTCCTTGTGTTGCACGTCCCATAATACGAACATCAGCCATTTTTAGACGAATGGTAATACCGGATTTATTGATAATCATCAAGTCATTTTCATCTGTTACAGACTTGATTGCTACCAGTTTACCAGTTTTATCTGTGATATTCAATGTTTTGACACCTTTACCACCACGATTCGTCTTACGGTAATCTTCAATGTCCGAACGCTTTCCATAACCTTGTTCAGAAACAACCATAATTGTTTCGGTATCAGGGTCCTTGATGCAAATCATTCCGATTACTTCATCTTGACCGTCTTCATCTAGTGTCATACCACGTACACCGGTAGCGGTACGTCCCATTACACGAACCGCATTCTCGTTGAAACGAATGGCACGGCCATTACGGTTGGCAATAATTATTTCATTATCACCGTTTGTCATACGTACTTCAATAACGCGGTCGTCTTCACGAATAGTTATGGCATTAACACCATTCTGGCGAGGACGTGAATATTGCTCGAGCAATGTCTTTTTGATAACACCATTTTTAGTGCAGAATAGAACATAATGACTATTAATAAAGTCTTGATCGTTCAGATTCTTCACACGTAAGTAGGCGTTAACAGCATCGTCAGAATCAATATTTAGCAAGTTTTGAATAGCACGTCCTTTGGAATTCTTTGTACCTTCGGGTATTTCATAAACTTTCAACCAATAGCACTTACCCTTTTGCGTAAAGAACATCATAGTGTTGTGCATAGTTGCCGGATATATATGCTCTACGAAGTCTTCGTCACGGGTCTCGGTGCCTTTAGAACCTACTCCACCACGGTTTTGTGCACGGAACTCGCTCAGCGGTGTGCGTTTAATGTATCCCATGTGGGAGATGGTGATAATCATTTCATCATCTGCATAGAAATCTTCCGGATTGAATTCTTCTGAAGAATAAACAATTTCAGAATGACGCTCATCACCATATTTCTCTTTTACTTCGATCAATTCATCTTTAATAACTTTGCGACAAAGTTCATCATTAACGAGAATTTCCTCAAAATAAGCGATTTGTTTTTGGATTTCTTCATATTCGGCGTGAAGCTGATCTTGCATCAGACCGGTGAGCTGACGTAAGCGCATCTCAACAATGGCACGAGATTGAATCTCGGTCAACTGGAAGCGTTCCATCAAGCCGGCGATAGCATCATTCGGGGTTTTGGCCGCACGAATAATTTTTATTACCTCATCAATATTATCGGATGCAATAATCAGACCTTCCAATATATGCGCACGTTCTTTGGCTTTGCGCAAGTCGTATTGCGTACGACGGATTACTACATCATGGCGATGTTCTACGAAGTATTTAATCAAATCCTTCAGATTCAACAAACGAGGACGTCCGTGAACCAATGCTACATTGTTTACGCCAAAGGATGTTTGCAATAATGTCATCTTATAGAGCTTATTCAGCACTACACTGGCATTAGCATCACGCTTAACGTCAATAACGATGCGCATTCCTTCGCGGTCAGATTCATCGTTTGCATTTGCTATGCCTTCTATCTTCTTTTCATTGGCTAAATCAGCAATGCTTTTAATTAATTCTGCCTTGTTGACACCATAAGGAATTTCGGTCACAACAATCTTGTCATGTGTCGAACCGGTTTCAATCTCGGCTTTGGCACGCATGATAACTCGTCCACGGCCAGTGAGATATGCTTCACGCACACCACTCATTCCATAGATATACCCCCCGGTTGGGAAGTCAGGGGCCTTGACGTAAGTCATAAGCTCTTCTATCTCTATCTCATTGTTATCAATGTATGCAACACAGGCATCGATAACTTCAGACAAGTTGTGAGTTGGCATATTGGTTGCCATACCTACAGCAATACCTGACGCTCCATTAACCAAAAGAGTCGGAATACGTGTCGGCATGACAGTAGGCTCCTGTAATGAGTCGTCGAAATTGTTTTGCATGTCAACAGTCTCTTTTTCAAGATCCTGCATTGTCTCTTCACCAATCTTCCGTAAACGACACTCTGTATAACGCATAGCAGCTGCGCTATCACCGTCAACGGAGCCATAGTTACCTTGTCCGTCTACCAGCATGTAACGCATAGCCCATGGTTGTGCCATGCGTACAAGTGCGCCATAAACGGAAGAGTCACCATGAGGATGATATTTACCTAATACTTCACCTACAACTCTGGCTGATTTTTTATAAGGTTTATCTGATGTATTTCCTAATCCCATCATTCCGAAAAGAATTCTTCGGTGAACGGGTTTAAAACCATCTCTAACATCCGGGAGAGCACGAGAAACGATGACCGACATTGAATAGTCAATGTACGATGACTTCATTTCCTCCTCGATGTTAATCTTTATAATTCTGTCTTGTTCAAGCATTTAAAAAGATTATTAATTATACATTTTCGGTTTCGTGAAAAACCACGCTAAAGTACTGCTTTTTTACGATATACAAAAGTTTTCAGGCATAAACTTTGATTCAGGCTTCACTTATAGCGTGCATATATATATTAAGGTAGTGTGAAGTATGATGAATG
>JAEXAJ010000118.1 GCA_023458215.1 Bacteroidota bacterium | reverse complement strand
CATAAGAATTGCTTCATTAAGGCAAACTCATAAGAGGCTTTCCTATTTATTCGGTAAACAGTTCCCTGCTTTTTGTCAACATGCTTTAAAGCTCATGTCCAGTCCTTTTACAGAATGGGTCAAAGCGCCAACTGATATAAAGTCTACACCACATTCGGCATAGTCACGCAACGTATCGAAAGTGATACCACCGGATGATTCGGTTTCGTAACGACCTGCTACCATCTCAACAGCCTTCTTTGTCATTTCGGGTGTGAAGTTATCAAACATAATACGGTCTACGCCACCCAAGTCTAGCACTTGCTGCAATTCGTCGAAACTGCGTACTTCAATTTCAATCTTGAGGTCTTTGCCTTTCTCCTTGCAATAGTCTTTGGCGCGAGTAATGGCTTTATCGATACCTCCGGCAAAATCCACATGATTATCTTTCAGCAGAATCATGTCGAACAAGCCGATGCGATGGTTTACGCCGCCACCAATCTTGACTGCCATCTTTTCGAGGATACGCATGCCCGGAGTTGTCTTGCGGGTATCGAGTACACGGGTATTCGTACCTTTTAGCTTCTCGGCATATTTACTGGTCATAGTGGCAATTCCGCTCATACGCTGCATAATATTCAGCATCAGGCGCTCGGTCTGCAACAGAGATTGAATCTTACCTTCCACGATCATAGCAACATCGCCCGGTTTCACGGCTGTGCCATCGTTAATAAAGACTTCCACTTTCATAGTGGGGTCAAAACGGCGGAACACCTCCTTAGCAATTTCGATGCCGGCAAGAATACCGGTTTCTTTAATCAACAGTTTCGATTTACCCATTGCCGTAGCAGGTATGCACGAAAGGGTGGTATGGTCACCATCGCCTATGTCTTCGGCGAAAGCCAGGTCAATCAACCTGTCAATCAATTCTTCTTCCTTATTCATTGGTCTTATCTATTCTTATTTGATTTATGACATATTTGTTCTGCACTCTTCTAAAGAAACAATTCACACGAAAATTTCCATTTGCAGTCACCAAGGTACCAACGATGAAACTGGATTCATCACGTTTGCCTTGATGGTTTACATTAAAACTGCTAACCTTGTTCAGGGAGAAGAAATCGGAGATCGCTCCTTCCGCCGTAACCTTATTAGCATCGGTCGATTTATTCTGAATGATTAAATCGACTTTATCGCCCAGATACCTGCTAAGTTCCTGAGAGTTTCCTTTCTTGAAGGCCACAATCACCCCCACCGGTACATCCTGAGCGAAGACTGAGGACATCCAAATGAAGAGACTGGTCAACAATAAAACTACTCGTTTTTTCATTTTCACAAGTATTAATGATAGGCAAAGGTAAGCATTTATTGTAAAATACAATAAAAAAGTACTAATTTTGTGCGCTAATCAAATCAGAACCAGCATGAAAACGACTCTGCTCGTCGTAGGACGAACTGTAGAACAACACTTTATAACAGCCATCAACGACTACGTGCAACGCACGAAAAGATTCCTTTCGTTCGAAATGGAAGTCATCCCCGAACTGAAAAATACCAAGAGCCTCTCTATGGAAGTGCAGAAGGAGAAAGAAGGCGAACTGATACTGAAAGCCCTTCAACCGGGCGATGTCATCGTGCTGCTAGACGAAGGTGGAAAAGAAATGCGCTCCATCGAGTTCGCAGACTATATGAAGCGCAAAATGAATACCGTAAACAAACGTCTTGTCTTTATCATCGGCGGCCCTTATGGCTTCTCCGAAAAAGTGTACGAAGCAGCCCACGAAAAAATGTCACTCTCCCGCATGACCTTCTCCCACCAAATGGTAAGACTCATTTTTGTAGAACAACTCTACCGGGCAATGACGATATTGAACGGAGGACCGTATCATCACGAATAGAATCACGCAAAAGCGTGATTCTATTCGTGATGATAGTTATGAGTTATAAGTGATAAGTTATTTGCTTGTACATCTGCTGCGCAATCACACCGCATGGAAACACCAACAAATAACTTATAACTAATAACTCATAACTAATTCACGATCGTGATACCTGAAACCCTTTATCCGAAAGTGACATCTCCACGAATCTTGCTCTTGGGTTCGGGGCATGTTGCGTCAGTATCTCACGGATACGAAGGGCGGCTTGCGGGTCTTTGGCTACCATGTACAGATAACCTCCACCACCGGCGCCCGGTAGTTTATAGCCTAAGGTGTAGTCTTTTATTGGATTGATAATCGCTTCCACAGCGGGCGGGTTTGTGCCGCTGTCCAGTGCTTTCTTTTGCAACCATGTCTTACCGACCAACGAACCAAAGTTATTGAAGTCGTTTCGCTGAATGGCTTCTGCCATATCCAAGGCATGTATTTTCATCTCTTCGAGTAATCCTAAGTGCAGGGAAGAGTTGAGGAACATGGAACGTACTATTTCTGCCAAGATCCCTTTGGCCGTACGAGTGATGCCTGTGTAATACAGTAAATGACAATCCCTGTATTCGGGATGGGTAAACAGATGTTCGGGCAGCCAACGTACTAATGGCTGTTGAGTAAAACCAGGTTCTGTTTGCAGTAACTTGATGCCTTGCAGTACACCACCGTATTGGTCTTGCCAACCTCCTCCGGTTGTCAACAACTGTTCCAAGGCAAGTGTACGACGGCAGATCTCATTCTTATCCCACATCAGTCCGCAAAAATCACTGAGGGAACCTAACACCGTAGAAGCAAGAATGGAACTTGTACCTAACCCCGAACCTGCCGGTATAGCGGAAAGTAACGTGATTTCAAGTCCTGTACCAAAAGCTTCCAGTTGTTTTTCCAACGAAGAATAAACAACTTCCGAAAAAGCAGGAACAAAGCCCGCCAATGCCAATGCTGCTTTAGGAATGGAGAAAGGAGAACCAACATTGCAATAATCCTGCAATTCATCGAATGTTTTCACCACTTCCATCGCCCCCATATCTATGGAACGTAATACAATGTGATGCTCCGCAGAAGGTTTCACATAGACTTGCAAAGGAGGCTGACCGTTCAACTCGATAGCTATGTTCACCACGTTTCCGCCGGCAAACAACGAATAAGGCGGTGTATCCGTCCATCCGCCGGCCATGTCTATGCGAACAGGACTACGTCCCCAAACAATTTGGTCACTATATACATTCAGGCGGGGACGGCTCTTTCGTTCATATAAATCAGTGAGTAGTCCTTCGCGCAACAATGCAAAAGCTTCTTGCTCATCTGTTTTAGAATCTTCATTGCTTAATTTTTCGATCTGCGCCCGTAGCATACGATTATGAATGCGTTGCATCAGTGGGGCATCAGTCGGCAATATCTCCGGCTTATCAAGACCGAATTGATGGAATTCTCCCGCTACATTCGCCAAATCAAGCTGATAGAAAACACTTTTCTCATGATTGCGTGCCAAGACTTCCCAATTACTTTTATGGAAGCTTTCTCTTTGGGCATAGAGCAAGCGCAAATCGGCTTGAGTGGAAATATCATCCGCAGACAAACGACGGCTTTTCTCCCAAATATCTTTTCCTTCTGACAACGCCGGTTCGGATACCATCCAGCGAAGTACTTTTCCCAATTGTTCTTCATCTGCTACTACCGGGAAAATGGCGGCGGCTTGCAGATCATCTTTGCGGCCTTCCATATCGTCTATAAGCAATCTCCGATCTTTCAACCACATCGGGAATGGTCTTCCCATAAACAAGGTCTTTTCATCACGGATATCTCCCTTGAAAGCATCGTCAAAACCATAGGGGCGCACAACCCAACGCTGATTACCAAGAGGCACTACATCTACGCACACTCCATCAGGAACGGCAAGCATCCAGTCGTTCTTCGGTACACCGGTAATTATTTGTCGGGCACCCAATGTCCACGAAGCACCGATGTAACTGTTTTCAATCCAAAGGCTATCATTCTTAGGTGAAAGAGAGACATGTACTTCGGCATTCTGAACGAAGATTGCAGGATTAGGCTTTACTTTCCGATGCATGATTTGCCGTTGATCGTACACCTTGTTTTGCAATGTGACGGTTGAGGAAAGTAATTCGCGACTTGTACCGTAATGGTAAAACTCACCTCCGGGTAAGGGCAATATCGCCACTGAAAGTTTATTCAAATCCTCGTCTGTTATACGCGGATGACTGCCCAGCGACAAACCGAAATCCGAATATAAATCATAGTATTTAAGATCCGAATAAGGTATATTTTGATCCGACGCTCCCTCTTCCTTTTGAGAACGTTTCATTAATAATTCTACGGCACGGTCACTTAACAGCCAAATACCGATATCCATCAGGAAGAGATGCGTCTTAGAGAGATTCTCCAGTTCTTCTAATGAAGGCTTTTGTAGCATAAAGTCGAGTGCTTCCGGATGTTTTCTATCTGAAACAAATACCCCATGATGGGTAGCCAAAACAGGATCTACCCATAAGCCATAACATACCACATCGGCATCCGGTATTTGCTGCAAAGGCTTCTCCGCACGGATATAGACATCACCGCTCGCAATCAGGGTATGAAGCTTTTCCGGTGCACGTTCCATTATCTTTTCGTAAAGAGGAAGTTGGAGGGAAAGCAAATTCTGCCCCAACTTTTGTCCGCGTGCCCAACGGAACACAGGTATCGGCGTCAATATCTTACCCGAAGGGGCATAGCCCGGCAAACGGCGGCTTTGTCCTCCGGCGTGAAGCAGTATTCGTTTCTCGGTGGAATGCTCTGCCTTTCGATTCTTATACCACTCACGTAAAAGCCACGTGGTTCCCCCACCCGACCCCAGTTTCATTCCTACCGGATCGGAAGTACAAAACCATTCCTTACGATCTACATTTTCCAGTTCATAGAATGCCGACACAAGGTTAGGCGGCAAAGACAATAATTTCTGCATATCTCGACTTGCTATGTTGCTTAATTGAGCATATTATTCAAGCGTCAAAATAAACTTGCGCATGTATATCTCCTGCTCCTTATCTCCATTATTGCTGAAACGCACTGTTTTGACAGGTTGCTTCTGCAAATCGGCAGTCACTCTGTTCTGCACCTGCTTCAGTTCCAGCGTCTTCCACTCTTCGCCATCGGCAGATACTTGCAGCACGCCCCATGAAGCAATATCCGGCATACCGAAATCAAGCTCTGTACTCTTTCCTACATACTGCTTGTCTAATTCGATGTTCACCCAAGCTTTTGCAGGCCATTTAATCACTTCATTGGAAGGAGAAATCAAGACGCGATTGGTTTTCACCTGCAACGGTTGATTCTTGAGTTGCTCCACATTACTTGATAAAGTGTGTGGGGTAAAATCAGTCTTAGCATCCAGTTGAGCATTATATTTCTGATTGTAAAGCTTCACGGCTTGAACAAATGTCGCATCAATAAGTGGCTTCACAACCTTGGTTGCCGTCTTTACTCCCGGCTGAGAAGGATTTTGATTGTATGTTTGGTTAATATTATAGATCTGTTGCTGCAAAGAACGTACCTGAGTATATTTTCGCATAAAAAGAGAAGGGTCATTGTTCTCCATAGCCTGAGCCATAGCAAACACTTGTTCACCTTCTTCTCCTAGCAGTTTGAATGAGTACAACCATGGGGTGATTTCTTGAATAAGAGGGATATTGCTTTTGCTTATCATCAGAATATCGCTACATTCCTTCATACGGTCGAACAAGTCCAACAAAGCCGTGAAATCATTTTTGTCTATTTTATCATTGCCTATATAGCTTTGCAGAAAGCGTTCGGCAATCGGTTGTATATCGGTTGACTCTTCACGACGGTACTTGTGCCCGTTGTTTCCCAAATCAGAGTTGTGCATGGCAAAGAACTCCAGTTCGTCCGATGCATCGGGCAGAATAACACGGCACGCGTTCTTCCAGGCAGCTTGGCTATCATATTTCAGAGGGTTCCAAGCATATGCGGCTACTCCATAAATGGCGATCTTCGAAGCCTCGGCAAACTCCATCGGGTTTGTAACAAAGCCCGACATATCCTTGGCTATATCCGTAGCATTGCCATAAACAGGCCCCAATAGCAAATGATCACGCACGTAATCAGATACCGGGAAGTTCCACCAGATATAAGCGGGACGCTTGATGGCGGTATTAATCCATTGCATACTTTCCTTAGTGATATCAGCCACTACACGGTCGCCCGTCCACATGATATGTATGCTCTTATTCAGATCTTTTCCCAAAGTAGGCAGATAGCCCCCTTCCAAATTCGCCCAACTTTTATTGTATTCCGTAGGACACATGATGAGAGGAGTCACATCCTTCTTCACCTTGACGAAGTTCTTATCGAGATAATTCAGTAATTCAGCCTGCTTCTCCGCTTTGGTTCCTTCACCGGAGATATCATCAAAAAACACGGCGAAGGAACGTATTCCCAATGCGTACATCTTCTCAAACTTATCGAGCACCAAACTACGGTCTGCTTCATTCCACTTGATGTCTTGACCCGGATGGATGGCCCAAACAAAGTTCACTTCATTCTCTCTAGCTACCTGCACAAGTTCTTGCAATTGCCTGGCTTCGTCCTCAGGATAAGGTTGACGCCAACGAGCACTGTGATACGGGTCGTCTTTCGGACCATATATATAAGTATTCATCTTATTATCCCCATAAAATTCCAATTGACGCAAGCGGGCTTCATGGCTCCATGGTGTACCATAGAATCCTTCTACTACCCCACGTGAACCAACGGACGGGAAGTCTTTGATTTCTACTTCGGGCAGTTGGTTATCCTGGAGGAGTTGTCGCAAAGTCTGCACTCCGTAATATGTACCTCTTTCATCCTGTCCGGCTACAATGATTGAGTTTTCTGTTATAGACAGGTAATATGCTTCTGCACAATTGGGAATAAGACGAGCGTATTTGCGAATAGCGCTATCTCCTTTCTCACCTATAATAATTTGGTAACTAGCATCTTCAGTCTGTTCACCTTTGCCTGAGAGCAGCGCCTTCAGCCGATTTACAGCATACACATTCGCCTCGGCCTCACCAACTAATTGATAGGTATCCGGCAAAGTAAAAACGTTTTTTTCAGTAGTTAATTGTTGAGGTTGTGGAAAGATATTAATAATCTGAGCCGATGTTACAAAACTGCAAAGCAATCCTGCAGTCAACAAAAATGTGGGTTTCATTTTCATAATAGATTGGGGGTAGTATTTTAGTTAATACTGCAAAGGAAACTAAACTATATAACTTATACAAACAATTATAAAAAAAAGCGGTAAAGATTGTATTAACATCGTGTCGCACAAGATATCAATATCGTGTACTACAATAAATTAATATCGTGTACTACAATAAATTAATATCGTGTTAACACGAAGTAAACTTCTTGCTAACACGATATTAACTTCTTATTCAACATGAATTTGATGAACTTTCTTCTGTATGAAATGCTGATTAATGCTAAACAAGACTAACCACTTGCTGCAATAAATCGGGCATTTTAAAAGCAGCATTCTTAATATCGGTAATCCGGTTTTTCCCTTCCGAGGTAAGCGTGAATTGCATCTGACGCTTGTCCTCTTTACCGACGAGACGGGTTATCAGCTTTTTATCTTCTACTGAACGAATCACCTTTGAAGTATTGGAAGCAGACAAACCCAAAGCCTCCGCTATCTCACTTGAAGTAAGTTTGGGACGGCTCAGCAGCGTGCACAGCAACATTCCTTCATTCAGTGAAAGATCGTACACTTGCGTAAACTGTACCTCAAACTCGGCAATCGACCGATAGATATCACGGATTTTGCATAAAGTCTCCATATCTTTTTTCTTCTCTTTTTCTTTAATGGTGCAAAAATAAAGAATATTCCGGCTATTAAATTACTTCTATATGAAAAGATTCACATTCGCTTTGTCAGCGCGCTCCATATAGGTTGCCACACCACCTATGGTAACTTGCTCCAATAGTTCTTCACGCATAATTCCCATCATATCCATAGACATCTGGCAAGCAATGAACTCCACTCCTTGCGCCAATGCTTGCGAACGCAAAGATTCCAGTGAATCTACTCCTTTACGTTTCATCAGAAAACGCATCATGCGACTACCCATACCAAACATGTTCATCTGTGATAATTTGAGTTTCAGCGAACTGGATGGCAACATCATACCAAACATCTTACCGAAAAAGTCCTTTTGTACTTTAGGTTTTTGCACTTTCTTCAACACATTCAGTCCCCAAAAAGTAAAGAAGATAGTCACCTTTTGCCCTGTTGCAGCGGCACCATTTGCCAAGACAAACGTAGCCAGTGCCTTGTCCAAGTCATCACTGAAAAGAATCAAGGTCTTTCCCCTACCTCCACTGGTATGAGCATTAGTAGGACAAACACAATCCGGATCACCTTTCTCTATGACAACCGTGTAACGCCCTTTCTCTTCATACTTCTCAATCAGTTTGTTGCCGGTAGTATCACACCAAGCAGAAGCATCGCGAGCAAAGCCTGCATCGGTAGCTACTATCTCCACGCGATCACCGATAGCCACACTATCCATTGCCTTCTTTACCTGCATGATAGGACCCGGGCACTGCAAACCACATGCATTGATTTTCAATGTTTCCTTTTTTGAGGCAGATGCAGAGGATGCATCCGGCTCCGATGAAACTGATGCCGCAATGCAAGAAGAAGTCTCAGCCAAAGAAATCGGAACAGGAGCCATACTTGTGGAATAAGTCTTATAACCACCTATCAGATTACGAACATTGCGATAGCCACGCCCCATCAAAATGCGTTGAGCCAAATAGCCCCGCAACCCAACTGCACAGAAAAGCACGACAGGCTTATCCGTAGGTATCTCAGAAAGATGCTCCCGCATTTCATCCAACGGTATATTGATTGCGCCCGGAATGGTACCGAAAGAATATTCTTCCGAAGTACGTGTATCTATCAACATCACTTCGTTCTTCCGATCCGCCAATTCACGCCACGAAATAACAGGCATTGCACCGCTGATAATATTGGATGCCACATAGCCGCCAATAGCAATCGGATCTTTGGCAGAAGAGAAAGGAGGCGCGTAGGCATGTTCCGTTTCCATAAGATCATATACCGTACCACCGTGCTTAATAAGTTCCGCTATTTGGTCGATGCGTTTGTCCACACCTTCGTAGCCCACACATTGCGCACCGTAAAGCTTACCGGTTTTGGGATGGAATGTCAGCTTCAGAGTCAGAGGCAAGGCATCGGGATAATAGCCGGCATGAGAGGCAGAATGAGTTACCGAACTCTGATACTCCATGTCCCATTGCTTCAAACGCTTTGCGGCAAGTCCGGTAGAAGCTACCGTCATATCGAAAACTTTAGCGATAGATGTTCCGATGGCGCCTTCGTATGTAACTGTATTACCAAATACCATATTATCTGCAACGATTCGTCCCTGACGATTGGCTGGATTGGCAAGATAATTCAGCCAAGGTTTACCGGTCAACGGATGAGGATATTCAATGGCATCACCCACTGCATAAATGTCTTTTGCAGATGTTTCCAAATGTTCGTCCACCCAAATACCACCGGTTTCTCCCAATTTTAAGCCGGCTTGCTGCGCCAGTGCTGTTGCAGGACGTACGCCAATGGATAGTAGCACCATGTCGGCAGGTATCGTCTTACCACTTTTCAGAAAAACCATAAGTCCATGATCCGTACGTTCGAAGCGGGTAACCCCTTCTTCAAGATACAGAGAAACGCCCTTCTGCAATAGATGTTGATGGATAGGAGCAGCCATCGAATAGTCGATAGGCGCCATTACCTGATTTCCCATTTCGACAACAGAAACTGCTACACCGGCATGATGCAGATTTTCGGCCATCTCCAGTCCGATGAAACCGGCACCTACTACTACGGCATGCTTCACATGCTTGTCTGTGACATAAGCCTTGATGTGGTCGGTATCTTCCACATTGCGCAAGGTAAAGATACCTTCGGAATGAATGCCTTCCAACGGCGGTTTCACGGGATTGGCTCCCGGAGACAACAGGAGCTTGTCATAGCTTTCTTCATATTCTTCTCCGCCGGTGCGACGTATAGTGACAGTCTTCTTTTCGGGATGAATGGCAAGCACTTCATTCTGTACCCGTACATCAATACGGAAACGCTTTCCGAAAGATTTCGGCGTTTGCACCAGTAGTTTTTCACGATCGGTTATGACACCACCTATATAATAAGGTAAACCACAGTTGGCATATGAGATATATGGGCCTTTTTCCAATAAAATGATTTCGGCCATTTCGTCTACTCTTCTCAGTCGGGCGGCAGCTGTAGCTCCACCTGCTACACCGCCAATGATTACATATTTCATAATTCTTAGTTTTTATGTTTGACGATGCAAATAAAGCAATAATTTCTAATATGTAATAATTTCCATTGGAAAATAATGTTAACCGACTTATTTTTAAGGGATATTACATAAAAGAAAGCACGTATTCACACAGAAAAAAAATAGATTTTTCTGTGTGAGTACGTGCAATTATAATGTTATAATACGATTTACCAACCAAGTTTAGAGAGCCCCGCTGCCTCATACCATTCAGTAGAACGATAAGCGGTACTGATAGCCGAGCTATTAGAAGTTGGAATATAATGGGAAACACCATTCGTACCTTTCATTGAGAACATATCAGCAAAAGCAGAATAGTTCATAGGAGTAGTAGCCCAATAAGTCATGGCATCATCATAAACCTGCTTCCAAGCAGTGAAACCCGAATTATCAGTCAAAAGACGCATCATTTCTACCATATCATAATAACCTACATGACTGTAGAAGGATGAACGTTTATCATAATCAAAGACTTTTGAACGAAGCTCTGTATTATTTGCAACACCCGACAACACTTGCTTAGTCATATTCGCCAAACGTTCTAATTCGGAGCTTTTCAGTAAAGAAACCGATACACCACCCGTCCAGTTTAAGTTTGTGTTTCCTTTACCACTATCATAATTTTCATTATAGGGATCAAAATAGGCAACGGCAGTTTTCAATGCAACATCCCCTTCAGAGAACATAGCGGGAACAAGAATATCATAGCGGGCACCGGGACCAGGAATCTCGGTAGGCGAACCTATATAATAATCTGTATAATTACGCACCGCATAAGCCACCTCGATCGATTGCATAAAACAAGCATCGAATAAGAGAAAATCAAAATGAGGAGCACTTTTCAGAATTGTCACTAAGTCTGTGATATTCATATAATGAGTGCCGTTACCTGTATCTTGACCTACCCATCTTGATGTAGGAAGAGGATTGGGGACCCAGCCATCGCCATGCGACCAATAAACTAATCCATAACTATCTGCCAAAAATTTATTATTGGAAAACACTTCATTAAAAACCTCTAATGTTTCGGCAGTGCCAACAGAATTGCGTGATTCGTACGATTTTATCAGGCTCTCTACTACCTCCCCATTCTTTTTTGTCAATTCAACAAGACGAGGAGAACCACCGGCATCAATATAAACCAATAAATGTATATTAGAACTATTCAGCTTTGCCACGCCTTCTTTCATTTCCTGCAAATCTGCCGATACCTGACTCGAAAGGCTATTATCTGCTGCCAAATAGATCAAAACCGTACGACTACCATAAGCGGGAGGCTCCGGCGTAGGATCATCGCCCTCACATGCAACCAGCAAGACCGAGCAACACATCCATAATAATATATATAACTTCTTTTTCATGGCATTACAACAAACGAAACGCCGTTTTGATTAAAAAATTATTCCTGAGGTTTCTTAAAAGTAAATTCAGCAGAGCTAACAGTTTGCAAGACCTGCCCATTCCCCTTCTTATATTTGCCTTTTACCTTTGCAGCCTCTTTTTCTAACTTGCCCTTACTCTCTGAGAAATAGATCATACAGGTATAATCCGGTTTTTTCATTTCATATTCCAAATGATTTTTCAACTGATAGGTATACTGTTCACGTTTGGGCAAGAAGCCGTTCTTGTCTAATTCTGCACTATCCAATACTTGAATTTCAGTACAATAAACCACTGAATCGTTGAAAGAAGCCGCTATACCAAATGCATATACTTGCTTCTCTTTGTTTTTGAGAGTAAATGCCGAGCAAAACATAAAAGCCAAAGCTACAGCAAAAATGATCCGAACGTATTTCATAAAATATGAATTATAAGTGATGAATTATAATTTATGCGTTATTGAAAGATATCAATTAACAATCGGGGCAAAGATAACAAAAAAACCGGCTATCTATAAAAGACAGACCGGTTTTTAATTCCTTCTATTTGTCGGAAACTGATATTTCTTATTTATCCCAAATAAGATTTGAGCAATTTACTACGATTACTTTGTCTTAATCTTCTTATTGCCTTTTCTTTAATCTGACGCACACGCTCACGGGTAAGACCGAATTTGTCGCCGATTTCTTCTAGTGTCATTTCCTGTTGTCCGATGCCGAAAAACATCTGTATGATTTCTTTTTCGCGCTCGGTTAACGTAGAAAGTGCTCTATCAATTTCCCTCGCAAGAGACTCGTTCACTAATGAGCGGTCCGCCATG
>JAEXAJ010000117.1 GCA_023458215.1 Bacteroidota bacterium | reverse complement strand
AATCTAAAGTGCCTTCAGGAAGAAGAAGACGGTAACCGGTTGTTTCCATTATATTAGTGCGTGATATTTTATATACGACAAAGATAAGAATTATAAAATTAAACCCTCAGGTTTTTACATTGATCCGTGAAATGCATCATCTATTTCGGTCAAACGCATCATCTGTTTATGGTAAACGCATCATTCATTTTAAGTGAATAGATGATGCATTTCAAAAAAAAGCTCTGCACATTGGCAGAGCTTTAAATTAGAGGCATTATATCTTTAGCATTTGATATTGAGTTCATCCAAAATCTTACGCATAGCTTCGAAAGTAGTAATTCGGGTGGGTACCAGCGGCAGACGAAGCTTGTTTTCAATCATTCCCATTACATTTAGCATGGCTTTTACGCCGGCAGGATTACCGTCAACAAACAGAAGCTTGAATAATTCGGCGAATTTGTGATGGATTGTCAGTGCATTGGCATAGTCGCCTTGCAATGCCAGACGTACCATGCGGCTAAATTCACGCGGAAATGCGTTTCCGATGACCGATATGATGCCAACGGCTCCTAATGTGATAAGAGGGAAGGTAATGCCGTCATCTCCTGAAATAACGTCAAAATTGGCAGGTTTATTTTTAATGATGTCATCCATTTGGGTGATGTCGCCTGAAGCTTCCTTGATGGCAATCACATTTTTGAAATCGCGTGCAATGCGCAAGGTTGTTTCCGCCTTCATGTTCACACCGGTACGACCAGGGACGTTATAAAGTACAATAGGCAATTCGGTAGCTTCAGATATAGCCTTATAGTGCTGATAAATACCTTCTTGGGATGGTTTGTTGTAATAAGGAACAACGGAAAGAATAGCATCAACTCCGGTGAAATCGTCATTTTTCAATGATTCTACTATGGCACGCGTGTTGTTTCCACCTACTCCGAGCAGAATAGGTATTCTTCCATTGACACGTTCGATAACCATTTTCTTGATTTTCTTTTTTTCGTCTTCCGTCAATGTCGGAGTTTCTGCTGTGGTGCCCAGAACGCACAGAAAATCAGTATTGTTTTGTAGTTGATAATCTACCAAACGCATTAACGCATCGTAATCAACGCTTTCATCCTCTTTAAATGGAGTAATTAGCGCTACCCCCATTCCTTTCAATCTTGTCTGTATCATGAGTATTATTAAGTAATCTCTAATTAAATGACTCGCAAAAGTACGAATTTTTTCGATTTGCCCTACAAATATAAGCTATAAAAAAGCTTTTTGTAGAAATTTGTTAGGATATCAGCGCCAAAAACTCATCTTCGCTCATAATCTTTATTCCCAGTTTCTCTGCTTTTTCTAATTTGGCAGGCCCCATATTGTCTCCGGCTAATATGAAACTGGTCTTGGCAGAAATACTTCCCACATTCTTGCCGCCGTTCTTTTCGATAATATCTTTGTATTCATCTCTTGAGTGATGGGTGAATACTCCACTGATTACTATGGATAGTCCTGCCAGTTTATCGGTATATCCGCTAAGGTCTTCTTCTTTACGGAATAGCTGTAAACCGGCAGTCTTTAAGCGATGAATCAAATTGCAATTAGCTGGATTCGAGAAATATAATAAAATGCTTTGCGCTATTTTTTCTCCGATTTCATCGATGTTTTTCAACTTTTCGAGGTCTGCGTTTTCTAGCTCTTCGATGTCTGTAAACGATTTGGCTATTTTCTTGGCTACGGTTTCTCCAACGAATCGAATACCCAATGCAAACAGTACTCTTTCGAAAGGAACTTCCCGGCTTGCGGCAATCCCTTTGATGATATTTTCTGCTGACTTTTCTCCCATTCGATCCAGTCCTTTGATGTCGTCAACTGTAAGTTGGTATAAATCTGCGGTATCTTTTATCAGGCCTAGGCGGAAGAACATATCTACGGTTTCCGGCCCCAAGCCATCAATGTTCATCGCTTTACGACTAATGAAATGTTCTATCTTGCCTTTTATTTGTGGAGGGCAGGCTGTTTCGTTGGGGCAATAATGGGCGGCTTCACCCTCATAGCGTATCAGTTTGCTGCCACATTCGGGGCAATGAGTGATGAATCTTACCTTTTCACCGAGCAACATGCCACGGGCGTCTTCATCGACTCCTGTAATTTTGGGAATGATTTCTCCACCTTTTTCTACATATACCATGTCTCCGACATGCAAATCCAGTCCTTCGATGATATCTGCGTTGTGCAAAGATGCCCTTTTTACTATTGTTCCCGAAAGTTGTACCGGATCGAGATTGGCTACCGGGGTTACGGCACCCGTACGTCCTACCTGATAGGTGACCTTATTTAAACGGGTCAAAGCGCGTTCTGCCTGAAATTTATAGGCAATAGCCCAACGGGGAGATTTTGCGGTGAAACCGAGGTTTTTTTGTTGTCTTAAACTGTTGACTTTAAAAACAATACCATCAGTAGCCACCGGCATATTTTTGCGTTCGGTGTCCCAATAGTTGATAAAATCAAAAACTTCTTGCAGGCTATGGGCTTTTCTCATGTGCTCCGATATCTTAAATCCCCAGCTGGCAGCCTTTTGCAGGTTTTCATAATGCCCGTCACAAGGTAAATCTTCTCCTAATAAGTAATACAAATAGGCATCGAGTTTGCGTGAAGCTACAATAGCGGAATTTTGCAATTTCAGTGTACCTGAAGCGGCATTGCGCGGATTTGCAAACAAAGGCTCTTCGCGAGCCTCCTTTTCACGGTTCAACTCTTCGAAAACTACCCAAGGCATTAAGATTTCTCCTCTGATTTCGAATGATTGGGGGTAATCGCCATGAAGCACCAAAGGGATAGAACGGATTGTCTTCACATTATCGGTTACATCATCTCCTTTTTCTCCGTCTCCACGGGTAACGGCACGCACTAATTTGCCATCTTCGTATGTTAATGAGATAGAAGTACCGTCATATTTAAGTTCGCAACAAATTTCAAAGTCTTCATTCAGCGCTTTATTTACACGCTCATAGAAATCCGTTACTTCACTTTCAGAGTATGTATTGCCAAGCGAAAGCATCGGATATTTGTGTGATACTTGCGTAAAGTTCTTGTTTATATCGCTTCCTACACGCATTGTAGGCGAATTATCATCTTGAAATTCAGGATGTTCTTTTTCCATATCCTGTAATTCACGCATCTTGTCATCAAACTCTTTATCAGATATTTGAGGTGCATTCAGCACATAGTAATTGTAATTATGCTGATGTAATTCAGCTCTGAGTTGCTCTATTTTTTCTTTTACAGTCATATTGGTTTCAGATTGTTTGAACACAAAAATACAGGTTTCTCCCCGAATATTTGTATTTTTGCAGAAAATTAAAGTTTGTATGCGCATTGATATTATAACAGTTTTGCCTGAGATGCTTGAAGGGTTCTTCAATTGCTCTATTATGAAACGTGCCCAGAACAAAGGGCTTGCGGAAATACATCTGCATAACCTTCGTGATTATACCGAAGATAAGTATCGTCGTGTAGACGATTATCCTTTCGGTGGATTTGCCGGGATGGTTATGAAAATAGAGCCCATTGAACGTTGCATCAACGCCCTGAAAGCTGAACGTGATTACGATGAAGTGATTTTCACTACACCTGATGGTGAGCAGTTCGACCAGCCAATGGCAAATACGTTATCGCTTACCCAAAATCTGATTATTCTTTGTGGACACTTCAAAGGTATCGATTATCGCATTCGCGAGCATTTTATAACGAAGGAAATCAGTATCGGCGATTACGTACTGACGGGAGGCGAACTGGCTGCTGCCGTTATGGCGGATGCTATTGTACGCATCATTCCGGGTGTAATTTCCGATGAACAATCTGCGCTTTCCGACTCGTTCCAGGACAACTTATTGGCCGCTCCGGTCTATACACGGCCTGCTGAATACAACGGTTGGAAAGTTCCTGATATTTTACTATCCGGGCATGAAGCAAAGATTAAGGAATGGGAGTTGCAACAGTCTATGGAAAGGACTCGAAAATTGCGTCCGGATTTATTAGGAGAGTAAGATTACTAATGTAAATAAAAAGAAAAAGGACATTCAAGGGTGAATGTCCTTTTTTATGAATATAGATTGCGAATGGCAATCTAGTGTTATTTGTTATACCTCAAGCGCACCAATAATTTCCTTTACAGACTTATATCCGTGTCTATCGAGATAGTCATTGATACCTTCTTCTACCTTTATGGTAATTTCCGGATCAATGAAATTTGCAGTACCGATCTGGATGGCCGTAGCTCCTGCGAGCATGAATTCTACTGCATCTTTCCAGTTCATAATACCACCTAGGCCTATGACGGGTATTTTTACCGCTTTAGCTACTTGCCATACCATGCGTAGTGCAATGGGTTTCACGGCTGCACCGGACATGCCACCTGTTATAGTAGATAGTATAGGGCGTTTGCGCTCTGCGTCTATAGCCATTCCTAACAAGGTATTGATCAGAGAAACACTGTCCGCTCCACCATTTTCGGCAGCGCGAGCCATATCTGCAATATTAGTAACGTTGGGTGAGAGTTTTACGATAAGTGTCTTTTTGTAAACTGAGCGCACGGCTTTAGTCACTTCTTCAACGCCTTCTGTTGTGACACCAAAAGCCATTCCACCTTGCTTTACATTAGGACAAGAGATGTTTAGTTCAATGGCAGGAATTTTGTCAAGTTCATTAATGATTGAAGCTGTTTCAACATAATCTTCAATAGCGGAACCCGAAACATTCACAATCATGTGGGTCTGAATATCCTTAATGCGCGTATATATATGTTCAACAAAGTAATGAACCCCCTTATTTTGCAGTCCTACAGCGTTTAACATACCTGCAGGAGTTTCTGCCATGCGGGGATATGGGTTACCTTCACGTTTGTGAAGGGTGGTTCCCTTTACAATTATACCACCTATTCGCGATATATCAATGAAATCAGCAAACTCTTCACCGTATCCAAATGTTCCGGAAGCCGTCATCACCGGATTCTTCAATTGTAATTCGCCAATATTTACATTCAAATCTGCCATAATAGTTTGTTTATATTAAAAATAGGACCTTCTTTACATACACATAGATGCCCCTCTGTTGTATTTTCCACACAACATAAGCAGGCGCCAATGCCACATGCCATTGTATTTTCCAGAGATACTTCACAATTGATATCTTTACTTTTGGCATATTTTGCAACGGCCATCATCATCGGTTTCGGACCGCAAGTATATATTTGCTCAAATTCCACGTTATTTAAAATGGAATGTTGCGTTACATACCCTTTTTCTCCATGGCTGCCATCTTCAGTTGTGGTATATACATCTCCATAAGCCGCAAACTGTTCCAGTTGAAGCAAATCTTTACTGCTTCTGGCCCCCAATAAAAATGTAGGTTTGCAGCCTTGCTTTACTAATTGCTCGCCTAAATACAACATGGGTGCCGTACCTACACCTCCACCAACTAATAGAAGCTTGTCTGAAGGCTTTTCGGGCATAGAGAAGGAATTTCCCAGCGGAAGTACTACATTTATAACGTCATTTGTTTTTGCTTCTCCTAAACGCTTAGTTCCGTCACCTACAAGTTGGATTAAAAACCATACTTCATTACGTAGTCTATTCACATAGTTGATTGAAATGGGACGGCGCAAGAAAGTAGAGGGCGAACCATCAACACGGATCTCTGCAAATTGTCCCGGCAGCATTTCCGGAAGCGGAGACGGAGAAGTCAGTTTCAGCAACACATAGTTTGCGTGCAGACGGACATTCTCGGTCACAGTCAGATCTAAAATATATTTTTTCATATTATCTATAAAAGAGGTATTGTCTTTTCGAGCACAAAGATAGTGGAAACTTCTTATTTTTCGGGTCTGAATGTTTCGTAAGTATTATCATCAAAGAAAATTCTTATTTCGGTTATTTTCCTTGGAGGTCTTTCTTTATAGATAATCTCTTGTTTTACAATCTCTTTAGTGGCTATTTTAGGGGTTTCTGATGCAATTTCCTTGCGATTTTCATTTTCTTCCGACCTGTTGGACATATTTTCGGGATTGTCAGCGAATAGAGGGTAATCAAATCCACTGTTGTTTTTGGTTTCATTATTGCTATTACTCATTTCGCCTATTCCCGTAAGTAACCATTCCAAGTTTATATCATTATACCGTTGGTGCAACCGAAGTATTACTTCTGTGCTTGGATATTTATTACGTGGTCCTAAAATATGGGAAATAGTAGCTTGTGCAACTCCAATACTTTCAGCGAAAGCACCAGCCGTTAACTTTTCCCGATCCATTATCATTTTAAATCTGTCTTTTATGCTCATAGCTTGAATGGTATTACAATTGTACTTATCAATAAATCCATTACAAAAGTAAAAAATGAAAATCACAAATGCAAATTATAAATGTGAATTCTTTAATATTACAGTTGTATTTATTGTATTACAATTATTATCAGTATAAATGTAATCATGGGTATATAGTCAAATATTGATTTATATTATGAATCTAATAAAATACAATATTATATTGAATAATAGCGTTATATGTGTTATAAATATGGTAATAAAATTGGGTTTACAATTGTTTTTATAGTATTTGCACCTATTATTAATCAATTAGTTTATATGTTATACATATATTTCAGATATACAGTATATTATATTATTAAACACAACTGGTTAAGGCTATAATTATATAATTGTAATGTACTTGTTTTTAGCTTTAATAACGGTTGTATTACAGATGTAATAATATGTAATTGATTACCATTGTTATATTACAATGCTATATGTTTACTTAGGTAATATAGTAATATTTACATAAATGAATATATATAGTTGTAATGTATAACTATTATCTAAATTAGAATACGCCTATTAAGTAAATATGGTCTTTGTCCAATGAAAAATATGTGACACGAATATAAACTCAGAACCTCTTTTCCTAAACTTTATTCTATATCGTTAAATCTGAGCTGTATTTCCGTAGAATGGATCAGTTAGTTGAAAATAATCGATTCTCAGAGCCTTAAAATAGATATATAATTCTGTATATCAGCGATATATGCGCTATTTTCGTGTAGGAAGGATTAGATAAAATAGAAAAAAGGGGGATAAATCCCCCTAAATATGACAAAATGATAGGAAATAAACCAGTTTTTCGTTTTTGCTTTTCACTAAAGAATTGGTACTGTCACCTGTATCTTTAGCTTATTAGTGCAAGATCTTAAAGACTAATTCCCGGAGAATATCTCCGTCGTTTAAAGAAGAATTGCCAACTCCCTTTGATTTGGCGTCAGCATAACGAATTTCTCCGATGATTTGCATGGTCTTTACTCCACTATATCGGCGCATGGCAGTTAAATACTCCCGAGATTGCCACGGACTCTTTAGACCTATGAAAGCAGCAAGACCTTGCTCTGACTTTTCGGGTGCATAATAGGCTAACATTAGATTGGAGAAGAAACCAAAAAGTAAAGATAAAGTCATTTGTATAGGATTGGTTTTTGGATTTTCTTCAAAATATTTTATTATCTTATTAGCCTTCAAGATGTCTTTTTCTACTATGGCGCCACGGAGTTCGAAGTTATTATAATCTTTGCTGATACCAATGTTGCGTTCTATCTGTTCAGGAGTGACGCGTGTCTGACCTTTTGGAAGTGTTATGATCAGTTTTTCCAGCTCTCCGGTAAGGCGGCTGAGGTCAGTACCAACGAAATCTGCGAGCATAGAAGTGGCTTTGGGTTCAAGGTCTATACCCTTGCGCTTCATATAAGATGTGATGAATGCCGGAAGCTGGGCATCCTTTACTTTTTTAGATTCGAATAGGAAGCCTACCTTTTCTATTTCGGCGGCAAGCTTCTTTCTTCTATCTAATACGCCGTGCTTGTGACAGATAACTAAAATCGTAGAATGAAGCGGCTTTTGCAGGTAGTAGGATAACTCATCCATGTTTCGGATGGACTGTGCTTCTTTGACTACGACGACTTGACGCTCAGACATCATAGGATAGCGCTTGGCAGCGTTGATGACCGTAGCTATATCGACATCCGCACCATATACAACGGTGAGGTTGAACTCTTTTTCCGTATCCGTGAGGATATTGTCTGTGATATAGTCGGCAATAAGATCGATATAATAAGGCTCTTCGCCCATCAGGTAGTAGATGGGACGATACTGCTTGGCTCTTAACTCTTTTAATATGTCGTCATAAGTAATTTCCTGTTTTGCCATATAAATATATCTATGATTCTGATTATCAATTACAAGTGTAAATGATTACCAATCAAATTTCAAGTGTTTTACGGTTTTCTTCTCATCAATAATCATACGCAAAGATGCTATTCCGATTTCAACATGCTCGCTTACATAATTTTGGGTGACTAAACTGTCGCTTTTATCGGTTTTAACTCCTTCGGGAATCATGGGCTGGTCGGAGACTAACAACAGTGCACCGGTCGGTATATGATTGGCAAAGCCGCAACTGAATATGGTTGCTGTTTCCATATCGACGGCCATAGCGCGGGTCTTTTTGAGGTATTCTTTAAACTCCTCGTCATGTTCCCAAATGCGGCGGTTGGTGGTATATACAGTACCGGTCCAATAATCACGTCCTTTGTCACGGATGGAGGATGAGACGGCACGTTGCAACATAAATGCCGGAAGGGACGGTACTTCGGGTGGAAAATAGTCGTTGGATGTACCTTCGCCACGGATAGCGGCTATTGGAAGGATGAGATCCCCTATTCTATTTTTCTTGTCGATGCCGCCACACTTGCCCAGAAACAGACATGCTTTAGGTTGAATAGCACTTAGTAAGTCCATGATAATGGCAGCGTTAGGACTTCCCATACCGAAGTTGATGATGGTCATACCTTCTGCGCTGGCAGATATCATGTTGGCATCTTTACCTAGAATAGGAACGTTGAATTTTTCTGCGAATATTTCTAC
>JAEXAJ010000116.1 GCA_023458215.1 Bacteroidota bacterium | reverse complement strand
AAAGAAATATTTGCTATTTAAAAATAAAGCACTACTTTTGCACTCGCAATTCGGGGTATAGCTCAGCCCGGTAGAGTACGCGTCTGGGGGGCGTGTGGTCGCAAGTTCGAATCTTGTTGCCCCGACTACCGCAAATTTAGGAGTTAAGTCAATGACTTAACTCCTTTTTATTTATATCGATCACTGTAAGTCACATTGATTTGGGTCACACTCTATGCAGAACACCGTTCGCCCCGGTTTACTTTCCTTCATAAAAAGACGCCCTCCATGCTGGCGGATAATTCGTTGGCAAAGGCTCAGACCGATCCCCATACCTTCGGATTTGGTCGTGAAGAAGGGAATGAAAACCTGCTCTTGAATTTCAGGCGGAATACCTGGCCCATTGTCGGCTATCTCTATGCACAAACGTTCTTTATACAGAGCAGTTATGCTGATTCCGCCATCCGTCTGCCCCTCCAAAGCCTGCATGGAGTTTTTTACCAAGTTAAGAATAACTTGAGATATCAGGTTTTCATCGCCATTTATTTCAATGGAAGAAGGGGAACAGTGAAGTTCGAATTGAATATTCCGCGCGGCAAAATCACTTTCCAACAGTACACTCAGATTTTGCAGCAAAGCAGTAAAGGAGAAAACTTTCTTTTGGGGTTCGGGCAGATAAGAAAGACGCCTGAAGGACTCGGTAAATTCCATCAACCTTTCACTCTGCGAGCGGATAATCTGCAAACCACGTATCCCTTTTGCGTCCATATCCGGATGTTGAATCAAAGTTTGCGACAAAGAGATGATGGGAGCAATCGTGTTCATTATCTCATGCGTCAATACATGCGTCAGCTTGCTCCACGATTCACTCTCTTTATTACCCAATTCATCGCCGATATCCTTTATAGACATCAAGGTCAGCATCTCCTCCTGTAGTTTCAGCCGGCTACGCGAAAGACTCAGATTCTCTTTCTTTGCCAGCAACTCTTCTACCTGCGCCCTGTTGGAGATACACGGGCATCCCAATAAGCCGAGCGCTGCACTGTTAGCCAAAACAACCTGTCCCGAGGCATTCCAGGCTATGATTCCGGCAGGCACTTCTTCAAGAAGCGAATGATAAAAGTACTCCTGTTGCTGATTCTCTTTTCTTACTTTAGAAAGGACCTCGTTAATACGGTTCAGGGAGCGGTTCAATTGTTCCTGCTCCTTGCTGACATTCACCTCCGGAAAGTAAAGCATATTATCCTTGTCTTGCACGGCATCAAAGAACAGCTTTATTTTCCGGTTGAAAGCATTGAGCCTGTTCGTCAGACCCGCAATCTGGAACAAGGAACAGATGATGAGCAAAAGACCGATAATGAATCCGGTACAAGATATTATCAGCCATAAACCAGTACCTAGCGTGAAGAGTATCAGCAGAATATGCAATAATATAATGAAATAAATGCGACGGCTGAATATCATGTGGTTACAGTTTAAAGCGTTTGAGCTTGTTATACAAAGTCTGACGGCTTATTCCCAATTGCTCCGCAGCAGCAGTCAAGTTGTTGTGATTCTGCCTGATGGCTGTTTCTATGGCTTGCCGCTCCACTTCTTCCAGGTTTTGTACGACCTGTGGAATCTCCTGCGGACGGAAAGTTTGCTTTACAAGAATATCTTTCGGACGGATGACGCTTCCTTCACACAGAATAACCGCTTTCTCAATGGTATGCTGCAATTCACGGATATTGCCCGGCCAGTGATAATCCCTCAATTTGTCGATGGTATTTTCGTGCATCCGTATATCCTGCCGTTGGTATTTAGCAGCAAACCGGCGCAGAAAGATGTCGATGAAAAACAGGATGTCGTCGCCACGCTCACGCAAAGGAGGAATTTCGAGATGGATGGTATTGATACGGTAGAACAAGTCTTCACGGAATTCTTCCTGCTTCACCATTTGGGGAATATCCTTGTTGGTAGCCGAAATCAAGCGGATATCAACAGGAGTCACTTTATTGCTGCCAATCCTCATGACATTGCGGCTTTGCAATACAGTGAGCAGTTTGGCTTGAAGCGACAAGGAGAGGTTTCCTATTTCGTCCATAAACAGCGAGCTGCCATTGGCTGCCTCAAACTTACCCGGACGGCTCTCGTAGGCATCGGTAAAGGCGCCGCGTTCGTGACCGAACAGTTCACTTTCGAACAATGACTCACTGATGGCGCCCATATCTACACTCAGCATAGGATGCGCATTCCGTGAGGAAAGCCGATGGATTTCTCGCGCAAGCATCTCCTTGCCTGTTCCATTTTCGCCGGTAATGAGGATATTGGCATCTGTACGGGCAACTTTTGTCACCACTTTCATCAGTTGCAGCATGACTGGGGAATGCCCTATTATCATTTCATGACCGTTCTTCTTCTCCTTCGATACTTTCTTTGTACCGGCACTGCGGTTGCTCCGATAAGCCTCTTTCACTTTCTCCAGCAAGAGTTTATTATCCCAGGGTTTCAACAGGAAGTCGGTAGCTCCATTCTTCAACGCTTTCACGGCAAGTTCCACATCACCGTAGGCAGTCAGCATGACGACGGGCAGTAAAGGGGACAAAGTATGTATTTGTTTCAGCCAGTACAATCCTTCATTGCCATTATTGATGCCCGAAGAAAAATTCATGTCAAGGATTACTACATCGATAGCAGTAGTGGTAAGCAGGGAAGTTATTCGGTTAGGATTGGACGCAGTGAGTATCTTGCTGAATTCAGTATCGAGCAAGAGTTCGAGCGAAGCCAACACACTCTTATTATCATCTACTATAAGTATGGTTCCGGTTTCCATAGATACGATATGAAAGTAATTCTACTAAAGTTCGCGGGTAAAGGTATCGGTTTTCAGCCCCTTCTGCAAGCATGCGTCCAATAATTAGACGTTTTTAGGGCAAGATTCTGCCACTGTCTAATTATTGGACGGCAGGATGTATAGTTTTTGGACACAACAGGAAGAGCATAACAGAATAGACACTAATTATCAACACATTATATATTGTGGCATAGCAATTGAAGTATGTTTACCAATTAATATCAGACAACCCGATGAAAAGCATATTGGTTTTAGTTATAGCTCTGTTCATATTCCCATTGCAGGCGCAGGAAAGAAAATCCCTCGATGAATGCATCGTCCTTGCCTGGAAACAAAATCCGGGCTTTCGTAACAGTTCCATCCGTGTGAAAGAGACTCGTATGGACTACTTTACTTCTATCGGCAATTTCCTGCCACGCGCCCATGTTACAGCCGAAGCCGGCAGACGCTTCGGCCGATCTATCGACCCCAATACCAACGGATATACCACCGATACATTCGACGAAGGTACAGTAGGCTTGGACATGACGCTTTCCTTATTCGAAGGTTTTGCACGTATCAACCGTGTCCGCTTCGAGAAACTGAACCTCCGGAAAAGCAAATGGGAACTGAAAGAGCAACAAAACGAACTGGCTTACCGGGTGACGGACACTTACTACAAGGTACTGCTCGAAGAAAGATTGCTCCACTTAGCCCACGAGCAAGCCACCCTGAGTGAACGTTACCTGAAACAAACCGAATCCTTTGCCGAACTCGGTCTGAAGTCCTTATCGGACTTGCAGGAAGTCAAGGCTCGCCGCGAAGGAGATATCTATCGCTGCCAGTTGCGTGAGAATAGTTACCGGCTCTCCCTGCTCCAACTGAAACAATTACTGAATATGCAGGAAGGCGATACGCTGGCAATACAAGATACCATTGATTATGAGCAGCTACCAATTATCCTTATACCGGAAACAGACAACCTGTACACCCAATCAATCGGAGTAATGCCTTCGTTCCAAATAGCAGACTTACAAAGAAAAGCCGCGCAAAAACAATACGCCATGGCAGGAGGTGGATTCTCGCCCACCGTTTATGCTCGTTTCTCAATGGCATCCAACTACTTCGACGGGTATTCGTCCCGACAACTGAATGACAATCTTGGTAAATATATAGGTATAGGCATCTCCTTCCCCCTGCTGAGCGGACTGGAGCGCCTCACCAAGATGCGCAAACAAAAACTCAACATCTACAGATGGCAAAATGAGAAAGAGCAAGCCGAACAGCAACTCTATACCGAAGTAGAACAAACCGTTCTCTCGCTCCATGCCGGATATCAGGAACACCGGCAAGCCATCCTGCAACTGAATGCTGAAAAACTGGTATTGAAAGAGTCTGAACGAAAGTGGGAAGAAGGGCTCATCTCCGTCTTCCAACTGATGGAAGCCCGCAACCGCTTTATCTCGGCCAAAGCCGAACTTATCCGTGTGCGGTTGCAGGCAGAAATGAATATACAACTGGAAGAATACTACCGCACAGGATATTTCGGTCCGCATTCATTATAGCAAATAGTATCGATTACAATCAACTCTCAAAACACTGATTATACATATAAAAATTATACACTCTATGGATACCCTTATCAAACCCAAGCGTGGAATAAAGCGCAAACATCTCTACTTTCTTTCAGGAGGAGCGGTACTGGTTGCAATCGTTCTTTACTTCCTTTTCCGTGATACAGCCTCTTCGATGACTGTAGAGAAAGAGCGCTTAACCATAGCCACCGTTACCCGTGCCGAATTCAACGATTACATCCGCGTCATCGGCCAGGTAATGCCCAACCGCATCATCTACATGGATGCCATCGAAGGCGGCCGCGTGGAAGAACGCCTGAAAGAAGAAGGCGCCGAAGTAAAAGCCGGCGACGTCATCCTCCGCCTAAGCAACCCCTTGCTGAACATCGGTATCATGCAGAGTGAAGCTGACCTTGCCTATCAGGAGAACGAACTTCGCAATACCCGCATCAGCATGGAGCAAGAACGCCTCCGGCTGAAACAGGAGCGCATCGGGCTGAACAAAGACCTTGCCGCAAAGCAACGGCGATACGAGCAATATTCCCGCCTCATCAAAGAACAACTCATTGCCCAAGAAGATTTCCGTCTTGCCAAGGAGGAATACGATGCCGCCCGTGAGCAATTGGAAGTGATAGATGAACGCATCCGCCAAGACAATATCTTCCGCGAAAGCCAGATTCACAGTCTGGACGAGAACATCCGCAACATGAAACGAAGCCTAGCCTTGGTACGCGAACGCATAGAAAACCTGAAAGTGAAAGCTCCCATCGACGGACAGGTAGGAAACCTCGATGCACAAATAGGTCAATCCATAGCCGCCGGCGAGCATATCGGACAGATTATCACCCCTGACTTGAAAGTACAGGCTCAAATTGACGAGCATTATGTAGAAAGAGTAGTCGTGGGACTGCCCGCCAACTTCGACCGCGACGGCGCCAATTATAAGCTCGAAGTAACCAAGCCTTATCCCGAAGTAAAAGAAGGACAGTTCCGTACCGACCTGCAATTCACCGCAGGCCGCCCTGAAAACATACGTGCCGGACAGACTTATCACATCAATCTCCAACTGGGTGCCCCTACTCAATCCATCCTTGTACCGCGCGGTGGATTCTTTCAAATTACAGGCGGGCGATGGATGTATGTTGTAGATGAAAATGGTAAATTTGCCACCAAGCGCCCCATACGTATCGGACGACAGAATCCGCAATACTATGAAGTAACCGAAGGATTGAAAGCAGGAGATAAAGTGATAATCTCTGGCTACGAGCTTTTTGGTGACAACGAGAAACTGATATTGAGATAACATACTCAACAACTTAAAAGTAAAGAACTTAAAACTGAAAACTTATGAATTACTTCTCACAAGTGATACGAAGCCAACGGGTCAAGAAATCTCTGACATTGATAAATATCGCAGGACTGTCGGTTTGTATGGCAGCCGCATTTCTTATACTACTCTATGTATGGTCGGAACTTAGTTATGATTCGTTTCATGATTCCAGCCGTGTTTATCGAGTAGAAAGCCGGTTGTACGAAGGTGAAAACCTGACTGATAACTGGGCTACCACCGCTTATGGACATGCCCCGGCCATGAGCCGTGAGATTGCAGGTATCGAAAAGTATGTCCGTGTCACCGCCCAAGACCGTGAACAGGTAGTGAGCTACTTCGAACGTAAGTTTGCCGAAGAGCACTATTGCTACACCGAGCCCGCATTCTTCGAGCTATTCAATTTTCCGATTATAAGAGGAGAGAAAACCGGGCAGTTAACCCGTCCCAACACAGTAGTACTAACCGAGAGTGCCGCAAGCCGCTACTTCGGTGAAGAAGAACCGATAGGCAAGATACTGACCTTCAGCACTGCTTCGTCACAACAGAACTTCGAAGTAACAGGAGTGATTGCCGACATGCCGGTACGCTCGCATTTACACTACGATTTCTTGTTGTCCTTCAATACGATACCCAAGGAGCGTCAAGACATCTGGTACATCCACGGAGTATATACATACCTCCGGCTGATGCCCGGAAAGACTCCGGGAGAGATAGAAGAAGCTTTTCGCAACATATCCGATAAATACAAGACCGACGCACTGAAGCATAAGACCTGGTCAGTAGAACTGATTCCTTTGACGGATATACACCTGACACCTCAAAAGGCTTATGAGAAAGAAGTTAAGGGGAGCCGCACAGCTGTGCTGATACTTGCTGTAATGGCAGTCACCCTGTTACTGATAGGATGGGCTAACGCTTTGAATCTGACTATAGCCCGCTTCCTTGAACGAGGCCGTGAATTCGGACTTCGCAAGGCATTCGGAGCTTCACGCCGTCAGGTCATTATCCAGGGGCTTCTTGAATCGGGCTTTATGAATCTACTGGCTGTACTTGTTGCTTTCGGTTGGTTGGAACTTCTGCTTCCTTTGTTGTATCGCTGGGCGGGACAGGAATTTGGCGCAGACCTACTTGTACTGCCCACCTTTTGGATAATTGTTGCCGTGGTAGTAGTCATCGGTACATTGGCTGTAGGACTTTATCCGTCGTGGCTGATGGTGACCATCCGTCCATCCGAAATCATGCGGGGAAAACTGCTACATGGCAAACGGGGCAACCGGATAAGAAAAGTACTTATCGTGGTACAGTTTCTGGCATCGTTCATACTGATAGCAGGTACATTTACAGTAGTGCAACAAGTGCGCTACATGCAACATGAGGCAGCTTCCGACCAGGACTCACGGATATTGGTCATCAAGTATCCTTCGTTCACCGACGGACTGGCACTTCGCATGGAGAGTTTCACCAAGCGCCTCAAGCAACGCTCCGATGTGAGTCATGTCACCGTTTCGGGAGCAGTGCCGGGTGTGGAAGTTGCCAATTACTTCACCAACCGCCCTTATGGAAGCGATGTTTCACAGGCAAAACTGATACAGATGTTCTCCGTAGATTACGATTATCTGAATACTTACATGCCACAAATGATCTGCGGACGCAGCTTCTCCGAAAACTATGGAGGTGACATGAACCGTATTGTACTCAATGAGGAGGCGGTCAAACTACTAGGCTTCGATTCGCCCGAGGCTGCTTTAGGACAACTATTGAAAATGGAGGTTGTAAGCGACCCGCTCGAGATTATCGGTGTGGTGCGAAATTATCACCAGCAATCACTTGCCGTTGCCTATAAACCCATCATCTTCTTCCTGAAAGAACGTGTTCCTTTCATCGCCACACCTTATATCTCCATCCGTATGACAAGTGAAAGCGATGCCGCCGCCGTAGCCCAAATAGAGCAGATGTATCGTGAGTACTTCCCCACCTCGCTGTTCTCTTATTTCTTTTTAAAAGATTTCAATGAGTTCATCTACAAGTCCGACCGCAACTTCGGTTGGATATTTGCCGGTGCTTCTTTGCTTGCCGTATTCGTGGCATGCCTGGGACTGTGGATTGTGACACTTTTCTCTACCCTGTCGCGTACCAAAGAGGTAGGCATACGCAAGGTACTGGGAGCAAATAAGAAAAGTCTGTTCTTTGTGCTCACCCGAGAATTGCTACTACTCACCGTACTGGCTTCCATCATCGGAATCCCTATATCGGCAGTACTGATGAACGGTTGGCTGGAGACTTACGCATTCCATATCACCTTGCCGTGGTGGGTCTATGCAATGACCTTCGTGCTACTAATGCTGATTGCTTTCGCCACCGTATTACAGCAAGTATGGCGCACCATCCGCCTGAAACCGATGCGTATATTAAAGTATGAATAATGAATCTAAAAACAACTGATATGATTAAAACTGAAAAATTGACCAAGTTCTTCACTACTGAAGAAGTACAGACCAAAGCATTGAACGAAGTTTCTCTGCATATTAAACAAGGAGAATTCGTTGCCATCATGGGACCTTCGGGTTGTGGGAAATCAACCTTACTCAATATATTAGGTACGCTCGACACTCCTTCTTCTGGCTCCTACACCTTCGAAGGGCAACAGGTAGAGAAAATGAGCGAAAACCAACTGACTGCCCTTCGTAAAGGCAACCTGGGTTTCATCTTCCAAAGTTTCAACCTGATTGATGAGCTCTCGGTCTACGAAAACGTAGAACTCCCCCTTGTCTACCTCGGCATGAAGAAAGCCGAACGCAAAGCGAAAGTGATGAAAGTACTCGAAAGAGTGAACCTGCTGCACCGTGCCAACCACTTCCCCCAGCAACTCTCCGGTGGGCAGCAACAACGTGTAGCCATTGCCCGCGCCGTAGTGGCCGACTGCAAACTGCTCCTTGCCGACGAACCCACCGGTAACCTGGACTCAGTGAACGGCATAGAAGTCATGGAACTACTGAGCCAGCTCAACCGCCAGGGAACCACCATCATCATCGTCACCCATTCGCAACGCGATGCCACCTATGCCCACCGCACCATTCAATTGTTCGACGGGCAAGTGATGGCCGAAAGCATCAACCACCCTTTGGATAAAAAGTGAATTGCCGACGAGCAGTTCACTTTTAACCAATTAAGTTTGTGCGTACACAGATAAGTGTATACATTTGTATCAAATAAATAGAATAGTGAGATATGGAAGATCTAATAAACGCACGTTGCGGCTGGGCCGGCACAGATGAAGTATACATAAAATACCATGACGAAGAATGGGGTAAACCCGTTACTGACGACCAAACCTTATTTGAGTTTCTGGTACTCGAGAGTGCTCAAGCAGGGCTATCTTGGATTACGATCCTCCGAAAACGTGAAGGATATCGAGAAGCTTTCCATCACTTCGATGTGGAGAAAGTAGCGCAAATGACATCAGAAGACATCGAACGTTTGATGCAATTCGATGGAATCGTCAAGAATAGGTTGA
>JAEXAJ010000115.1 GCA_023458215.1 Bacteroidota bacterium | reverse complement strand
GATTCCTGGTGGCACCACTTCCGAAAGAGATCGGAATGTAGCGCAGTTGGTAGCGCACTACGTTCGGGACGTAGGGGTCGGGCGTTCGAGTCGCCTCATTCCGACATACGAAAAAAGGTCTAATTCTTTACGGAATTAGACCTTTATTCATTTAAACTTTCTTCTTTCCTTTCATAGTAATTCCCAGCCTTTTTCAATATCGGACATGACAGCCGGCACTCCGTTTTCTACCTGAGAAATAGCTGCTGCAAAGGCACACATTATCTTCCGATCTTCAATATCAGGAATATATGTAGCCGAGACTTGCATTTCTCTACATACTCTATTGATATATGCAGATGTATCATTCTCCTTTGGAGGTGCCCATCGCTGTATAAATTCAGTAATAGTTTGCTTGTTATACAACTTTCTATAATTCTGCAATAGTTTGATAAGTGCGCGATAGCCATAAGCCATTGATTTAAATTGCTTAAAAGTATTATCTTGGGATGGTACAACTTCTCCAATCCACACCGTTGAACTATTCCGAATGTTTCCGGGATTACAATTTCTTAAACCTCTACTCATTGTGTTATTCTCCTTTCTATGTTTATAATTTATGATTCATATTCACACTAAAACACCTGTTTTACATCCATATCGACAGTAAATTTTCTCTTTCAATAACACCCTTGCCATTTCAAATTTACGTTCCAGAACATCTTGTGAATAAATCAAGAATAAATACGCATTATATTTAGCTTATAATACATATTTAAAGGTGATTTATGCAGAAAAAGGGTTACTACCTATAGGCAATATAGTTACTACTTACAAGTAAAAGAGTTACTACCTATAGGTAAAAGACCTACTACCTACCGATAACGGACTTATCTGCGTCAGGTTTCACTCCTACAAGCGTAAATTTAACGAATATATTATTCTAAAACGATTGTAAGCATTTCGATAAAACTTTAATAATCTACACCTTCCGCATTTTCATTTGCGCATTTCGATTCTCACTGGCATCCGATAGGAATAATGGATTCACAGTTGATTAAAAATACAAAATGACACTTTGATATTCCTACCGATTACAATACTAAATAGACATAAGTATAAGTACTATCAGGACTCGGTGGAGGAACTAAGAACGATCTTCAAAAAGTTGAATTTGGTTATGGATGGAACTCCTGCTATCCGTTTTGCGGATCCAGAAATTTTGAGGGTTCTTACTACAGAGAAAGCTTTTATTGACTATCCTAACCCGTCAACAGGGATCAAGGCTCTCGTAGATAGGAATGAAGACGGAATGATTGATTACACGGAAGCGGCCAGTGTTCAGTCGTTAAGTCCCAGTAATGATAGGGCTTATAGCATATTCAGGAACAATACCGAAATAGAAATATTTAATGAATTTCAATACTTTACGGGTTTAAAAAATATTCCATCACAAGCATTCGGCGGATGTACATCCTTACATGAAATAACTCTTCCTCCTGCTATAACAAGTATAGAAGGATGGGCTTTTTTGAATACGAAAATAAAATATTTAATTATTCCGGAAGGAGTTACTACACTTAAGGACAATGTCTTTCAATCATGCGCTGCACTTCAAATGATAGATTTACCGAGCACTACTATAGAACTTGGAGATGCTTGGTTTAGAGAGTGTAAATCATCAATCATTTGCCGTGCAATAACGCCTCCAACTCTAATTAGATGGGGATATAATGCGGAACCAGGGGATATTTATGTTCCAGATGCTTCACTGAATGCTTACAAGACTGCTACGAATTGGTCGATTTATGCGGCAAGAATAAGACCTTTATCAACTTATGTCGAATAATAAAATTAATTAGTGACATGGAAATTAAAACAGTAATAACTACGATAATTAAAGCCTCAGAGGGAAAAGTACTTCGACGCATATCGGATGGAAGAATGTTCAGCAATGAAATCTATCTCGGCTACACTTATTACCTTGGTGGTATCAAACTAGTAGAACCGATATTAGAACTCCCTGAACACTACGAGGAAATCAACATGCCGGAAGACTACTTGAAGTAACCTATTTAAGCGAAAATCAGCCCGTAAGATGTGTTACGGGCTGGTTTTCTTATTATTCTCCGTCTATTGGCGCATCTATCTCTTCGTAATGCTTTGGGAGTTCGAGGAGTGGTTCTACTAACTTTCTACTATCAAGGTAATAGGTATATCCCAAGTATATTTCTTGTCCGGCAATATAGCCATCTGACTTGCGACGTAAAACTTTTCCTTCACTCGCCTTTAATACGGTCGTTGCAACAGTTTTAGTTTCCATATCATTATAATTTAAAAATCATATTCTTGTATTCTTGATGCCCATACGTTCCAATTTGTAGCAGCCTTGTAAGCAGCACCGCTACCACGAGGTACATATATTTTGCAAGGGTTATCCTTGAATACATCAGTACCAAGTGTCGGTGGTGTGGTTGCTTTGATATAAAATGAATGCATTGATGAGCATTCACAGAATGCTTTATTCGATATTTTCGTGATTCCACTTCCAACAACAATACGAGGCAAGGATGAACACTCGAAAAAGCAATCGCCGCCAATTTCTGTACAAGTATCTGGCATATCACTTATTTCTGTTAGATTGGCGCACTTGTAAAATGGGTCTCCATATAATATTGTAATTTTATCGTTCAGAATTACTTTGCGTAATGAAGTACACTCTCTACAAGACCGTTGTGATATTCTAGTGACATTAATTCCTATATGTAAAACTTCAAGACTTACATTCTGATAGAACGAACTTTGCCCAAGTTCTGTGGCATGATATCCCATATAATACTCTTTGATATTAATCAATTTACCAAGAGAACCCTCTAGCGCATTCAGTTTTCTTAAATCTGCAATTTTAACTTTATCGGCGTCGGAATATCTATCCCAGTATAATTGCCTCGCAATAGCCGCTTCTTCAGCAGTTACATAGCCATCTTTATCTACATCAAAAACTGAAACGATAAAAGTTCTAGCATACTTATCTGCGAAGTAAATTGCTGGTTCTCCGTCTAAAACTAAATCCAGTTTGGTGAAAGAGTTGCGAAGTGCATCTACGAAGTCCTGATAGTACTTACTATGCACCGTAATCCTCCCCTCCAACACCGGTATCGCATCCTCTCCTGCCAGCCCTTCCGCAGACAGTCCTGAATAGCTTTCATCCGATAATTTAGCTAGCATATCCAATGCATCCGCCGTATAATACTCCTCATCAAAGCCAACGGCACGGATATGTTTCAGCGAATGATTCGCCCCTTGTGCTTGCTGTGCCTCAATAATAGTAGACAAGAGTTGCATTGGTTTCAGCTGAGGGCAGTTCTCTACAAAAAAGTCCGTTACATTCTCTTTGCAATAATCAAGCAATACACCACTGTTTTTTATTAACGGGTAATTTTGCAACATCACATACTGATTGTTTGCATTATACTCTATTGTCTCCAATCCACCGCCTTTGGGCAGAACAAGCTGCGTCAACGACGTGCCACCGGCATAAACCGATTTCAAGTGTGTACAAGCAGATAAGTTCAGAGTACCCCGCAATGTAGCAATACGCGACAAATCAATATTTTGCAACGACACACAATTGGAAACAGTCAACGATGTAATCGAGATGGCAATATTTCCCGTCTTGCTTCCCAAACGCAAATCACGCAACATACGCCCCTGAATAATCATACTACCCGTGACATTCTTGTCATACCAATCACCGATATCCTGCAAATAAGAAGCCGCCTGTATGGTATTCTGCTGGTCGCCACTACCTGATAGCTCTATCAACATCCGGCAAACGTCCCCGGCTTTCGTTCTTGTTCCCCGTATAATCGAAGTTCCATTGGCTATTGCAGGATACATATCCATTGCCGGAATCAGCTCATACTGAATGGTATTACCCGCTGCACGTACCGTTATATTATCCGTACCATCGGCTGAGAACAAGCCGAAACTATACTTGCTCATCATGTACAGAATACGCTTCGTTATCCAGCGCTGCTCGGCTGCATAGTGATCGCCCAAGGACTGAGTAATCGGGTCGGTATCATTCGTATAACGCCCATCCATATAAGCCAGTTTAGAACCTTCGTAGGTAAACTTGGCATCCCCATTATACAAATTCTGCGGAAAATACTCCTGCGCTTCCCGGAAGTAATACTTTTCGAAATAAGCATATAGCTTGTCGAAGTCAGTACCCGATTTCAGCCCGCCAAGCTCCTCCATCTTGACCATCATTTTGCGCATTCCCATCCATATCTCATCAGGAAAAGCCAAATCGAGCAGATTCCAGAAATTACTTGTCTCACCATTCCATACGCTACCACCCGTATCGTACTTATCGTGAAACTCTACGCTATATCCCTTCTTTGCCTGCCCTTGGTTGTCTGTATCGAAGATGGTATCAAGGTCATCATAACGCCATTTCCACTTACTGCCGGCATTCCCGAAATTATATGGATAAGTGTTTTTGGCACGGTTGTCAGTACCGGCATGAAACTCCACCCAATTCCGATGCAGGATAGCATCGTCAATATCCCAATACTGCGAAGCCTCTTTTCTGAACTTCTGTATGCGGGCGTTGATGAACAAAGTATTCAGTTGATCGGCCGTCTTGCCCGAAAGATCGGCAGTCAGCAATCCATATCCCTTGTCTACAAGCTGAGTCCTGAGATTGATGGTACCCGCACCCACATCGGATGGGATGAATTTACCTTCGCCCGACTCATAATAGTACACATTATAGAGATTGGCATCTCCCGCTTTCGCAATCCAAAATTCGTAAGGTTCATTGCGGTAAGTGGCTACTTGCGCATTCAGTTCCGCCAATGTCCCGTTAAAAGGCTTCAGCCTATTGCCACAGGTATATGCGAGGTTATAAGCCGGAATCCACTTACTGATATTAGCAATATCGCCCGCGCCAAAGTCCCACGCATTAGCTCCGTTATACTGAAAAGCTTCCTCCTCTTCGTTGTATTGCATCCGCGAATTCCAAGGGACACGGAACAATGTGCACAGCGGTGAGTTATCCGAACCTTCAATGGCAAGAAGTCCCGGAAATAGTTTGGTGTCATACCCGAAGGTATTCTTGTCACCTTTATCCGGCCCCATCGTGTAAAGTCCCATAAAGGCATAAACCGTTTCACCCTCTTCATTGATGCTCTTCTCAAAAGCTACGAAAGGAAGTTGATACACCGCTACACGTGCATTGGCATACTGCTGCGTCTTCATCGCTTCATTCAGATAGCCCATGGCCCGGTACAAATCGTCAACGGAATTTACCGAACCTATTTTATGAGACTGCATGGAAGAAGCAAAATTCTTCTTGGCGGTGACCTTTGTAGCTTTAGCCAAAGCGGGCACCATCGACCATCCGCCTAATGAGAAACGCACATTCCACTTCCAATAGCGCATGGAAGAAGTTCCCTGCCCTTTCGCCTCAACGTTAGGAATAGACACATTCCATTCCGGATGATCGGCAAAAAACACCTCCAGGGTACCCGTCATTTTGTTAGGATTGCCCAGACTCGGGAACTTGTTATCAAACACAAACACATTGAACTGGTCTTTTGTATTCTCAAAATCAATTTCCGAACCGTTGCCGTCCATCACATCATTTTCCGCCTTTACCGCTGTTTTCTCGGTATTGTCCGTCAACCAGTTTATATAGTTGCGCAATACTGATTCCGAAGTCAGCGCAGAATCATATACACGCATGCCGTAAACATCCACGTCGGCATAATCCGAACCTATCACGATATCACTCTGCTGAGCGAAATAATCATTGTTCTCGTAGGTGAACTCACGGTTCTTCACGCCATTGATGTAGATGATACAGAGGTTGAAACCACTGTTACCGTAGGCATCCGGCATGATGACCAACGTCAGGCGAAGTCGTTTGCCTTCGAAAAGATTGATCCCCTGATTATCCGCATTTTTCAGTGCATTGGAGTGCATCAACACATTATCAGGAAACACCCGCAACCCAACAAACGCATCTCCGGCACTCGACAAACTTATCACCGGATGGTTAAAATCGGTCACATTATCTACTTTGTAGTCTATCTCGATGGTCTTGCCCGTGCGTGCCGCTTCTTTTGCAAAAGCTTTATATCCGATGCTCACCTGCGCACTTGCCATCACACGAAGCACCCTGTTCCCGTCAGCATCTGTAGCCCAACCGTCACTTCCCCAGTTCATACCCTTCCAGGTAGCAGGCACCAGTCCGCCCGTCATCTCATTGACTACCGACAAGTAGTTGCTCTGGTTATTGCTTCGGGTACGGGGATTCATGTAAAAGGCGGCTCCTGCAACGGAGGAAAAGCCCAAGGAATTATTCACCGGAATAGTCATCGCCAACGCCAGTTTCCCAGCCTCATCCCGCACACTCACCCCAAGGTCGAAATCCGTATTGTCTATCGTTTCAACCTCAAGCGGCAAGGAGAAAGTATGTTTGGCCGAAGTCGAAATACTGTCTTCTTCAGAAGAGAATACAGTAACATCCGCCTTCTTCACTTCAAACCGGGCGGATGTAACCGCATTGCTGCCATCGTATATTGTGTAGTCAAACAAAGCATTCTCCGTCCAGTTCGTAGCTTTCTCTATCACATTGTTGACGGCTATCAGTTTTACACGATCTCCCGCCTCCACACAGATGATGTTATAAGATACCGTCCGTGTCCGTATGGTGCCGTCGGTATTTGCCACATGCATAGAAACGTTATACACTCCCGATTGTCCCGGATGCTGAAGTCGGTAATTATACGCAGTTTCGGTATAAACGGTAGTACCCAGAGGAACTTCGTAGTTCTTGCTATATCCTTCACCCGCAATGGAGACATGCAATATCTTGGATATATTTCCGCCAATATTCAGTGGAATACTGATCGCATCGGTGAATGCCGTCCACCAGCGGAAGTTCGGAGCGCTGATACCCAATGAAGTAAGTTGTACGGTATAAGTAATCGGCGCCGTAACTTTATCTGTGTTTATACCGGCAATCGTTATTTTGATATTATTACTACCATTGGATAGCCATTCCGAAACATCCAGTTTGATGGATGCATTGGAAGATACTTGCATCGTCTTCACGGTGGTAAAATCAGCATACTTGGCATTCTTCACCATGAGGGTACAAGTTCCAAGCTCTCCGGTCGGCTTGTATGGTTCGGAGATGTCATCCCGATATTGTGATACGAAGGTAAAGTCGAGTACACACTTTTCTCCGTATTGGGAGGCAAAGCCGAGTGATTCCATGTTATTGCGTACATATACGCTATACATGGTGCCCGCTCCACCTGCCAGTTCTCTTACTATTTGTTCCAATGATGCCCCGGAAGCGCCATCGTATGCCGTACCTGCGGTAGTACCCAGTTCAAGGCTCGAACCAACCAACTCGTTGATTTTACCCACCACTTCGTTCAGTTCCTCAGCTTTCAGAACGTTACCTTTGGTAAATTTTCTATTTAATTTATCCATATTATCCTAGTATATCATTGTTCAATACTCCGGAATTCAGTATGAATTCCAAATTTTCTATCACTTCACCTCCCCGTGCCGAAAGGGCATGCATTATCAGATTTGTCTCAAGCATGCCTGTATCGGCCATATCACTTTCGATACGACTGATACGGGCATGGGTGACATAACCAATCTCATCCGTTTTACGGGTACTCATGACGAACTTGATGTAGCCCATATCAATTGCTATTTAGCCGATTGACTAATTCACGTTTGATGGCGACAATGAAATTAGAATTGCGGACTACCGTTTCAATCGCCTTGCAATAACGTTCGGGAATTTCTACTTCATGGGCAGAATAGTAGATTTCACGTGCCAGTTCTTCAAACCCTATATCTAAAAGAACCGAACCATTGTACATCATATCATTACCCAAAGTCTCCGCAATATCAAAGGTTTGCTTCTTACCTTCAAAAGAGGTTTGCACCTCGAATTTCTTAAAATTCACTTTCATAATTTCTATTATTATCGGCTTTTTATCACCAGTTATTATCACATGCGCTTATACGCATAAGTCCAGCTCCATAAACATTGCCTACGGCAGGAATGAGCCAAGTCCTGGCTGCTTGCATCAAAGTATGAACCACCCCTCCTTCTATATTAACAGCTCCGCTATTGTCATAATAAATATTGGATATTGTATCGTTGGTATTGAAAACATAGAACACATTACCCGGCAAAGCATCATCAAATAAATAACGATTACCGTTACTGTTACATAGAAAGACCATGTTATAGCAATCATCATAATACCTCCCACTTGGAGCAAGAGGTATCTTATACCATGTATAAGGTCCGATTGAAACGCTTTGCAAAGTAAGAGTTCTTTCAGGAGAGTGGCTGTATGTCCCGAACCTATAATACTCGGCTTTATTACCCGTTACTTTTATATAAGCAAGCGCATTGAAACCTAAAGATTTAGTGGCGAAAACGGCGCTTCCATAGAAATTCACAAGCTCATGATGATGGATGTCACCGGTTAAAAGCATACCGGAATAGACTTTGTCAAAAGTCATTGTGGTCTCCCCTCCCGGACTCGAAAGGAAGGAGAATGTACCTCTGACACCGGAAAGAGTTCCAGTAAAGTCACCCGTAGCTCCGTTCAGATGCTTCACGTACAAGTTATCAACATCTATAAGCTCTGTCTTGATATACGCACCGCTGATAAGTGTGTTACCAAGCATTGCCTTTTCTACCACATCCTTGTGAGCCAGACCGCCAAGAGTTGCGTTGTAGGCATTGATAGCAGAGTCCACATCACTCTTGCCGTACTTGCTGTCCACTTTGGTTGACAATTCACGTACCGAATCGCTGCTTGCCTTGCCATTAATGGTACCTTGCAGATCGGCAGTGAACGAACTGAAACTAACCGCTCCTGTAATATTTATTTTTGATGCTGAAATTGTGGTAGTGGTAGCTGTTTGGTTGATGTACCCTATGAGTTTATTACCGTCCTCCAGGTTCTTACTTGCGTACAAAGTACTGCCATTTGCTTTGGTCAATAATCCGGAAGATTCATTGACTGAGCCGTCAGCATTAAAGTTGGCTGCTATAATTTCAACTTTCTCTTTTGTCTGATTAATAACGGTTGTTTGCTCGCTAACATTTTTTTGGGTTTCACCAAGATCTCGAGCTACCTTATCGGCAACCTCTTGGGCATTCTTGATAGCCTTGTCAGCGTTTTCTTTATTTGTTGTCACTATTTGCCGTATACTATTACCCAAGTTCTCAATATATGCCGTTGTGGCATTACTTGCAGGTTTCCAGTGCTCAATACTGAACGCTATCCCTCCCGCCTTGGCTGTTTTGCAAACAAGAGTGTCATTTTCGTAAGATCCGATTGTTGCGTTTGTCCACAAGTCCCCCACATCATACGCTTGCGTATTGGCTGGCTGAACGACGAACACACGTCTTTTCCCGTCCGCCGTGTCCTGTGCTTTGGCTGCATTCTCCAGTGCTTTGACCGTTTGCTGATCAGTGATTTTATTCCAACCCCATGAATCATCTAATTTCTCAAACCGATAGGCATAACCGGTCAAGCGATTATAGAACATATCCTGTTCATGCATTGACTTCAACTCGTCTGTAGTCCATTCCGATGCGGGAGTGTTAGTCAATGTAGGATCATAATCAAAGAACCACAAGGTGTATTCCTTATCAGTCTGCTCTTTAATAAGATCAAGATCAGTCTGCATAGAGTCAAACATATCATCATAGCTCTTACCAGTAGCTACAGAGATAAACTCCCCGACCAATTTATTAAGCGAAGCAGAAATAACAGAAATTTCTTTTCCTTTTAATGAATAAGAATTGATGCCTTTGTATTGCTTAAACGAAGGTGCATCATCACCCACAGTAGAAAGAATAATAGCATTTTGTCGGGCAGCATTATCCCGATTGCCTAATTGAACAATATCATCTCCCGCTTCCGGTTTACCACTTCCGGTATCACAATCGGTTTTGCTCAAATCAATATAATCATCACCTACAGCAGTAACAAGTCTCCAATAATACCTATTAGAAACATTATGTGAAGTACCTTCTTTGATATTAAATGTCTGCGCGCGTGCCTGATCTCCTACAATAAATTCCTGCTTTAGACTTCTACCACCATCGTCTTGTTCAAAGAAACAACGATACCCTCCATTCACCTCCTCGACTTTGATACACTTCATGGAAGCCGGAGTCAGAATGATTTCACCACCCACATGCCGGAGTTGTTTAATGACCAACTCTACAAAATAAGCCAGCTTGCGAACAAGAAGTTCATCAACTTCCAAGTAAGACCTTCCCGCCTGTTGATCATATTTCAGAGTAAACCCATTGCCTAAATCGCCCGAAACAAAATCGGGAGAAACAATAGTAAAGATATTCTTTAATTCGTCTAATACAGCAGTTACTACGCCACTGTCACTAGCTGTTATGCCATGCTTTTTCTTCCCTACAAGCAATCCTTTGATAAAACTAATGATTCCGGCTGCATCATCATCACCCAAGCGACTTAAAGCTTTTTGCGAAATTTCATTAAGAGTTCGCTTCGCTGATAAGACATTACTATCCGTTGCCGGTGTATTATCATTCGCCCGAATGATATATATCCCACGTCCTGCGGCACTACCGCTATAACTCTGTCCCTTATAGGTCAAGCTCTCTACCTTCCCCTCCAATTCACCAATCTTCGAATAAGGGGCTGTTTCTCCAACCGTATAGACGGGACTGTCATACGGGAAATCCAGATTATACTCATAGCCTATCACCCTCGACTGCCTGCCTGCTTCCCAATACGCTCCATTGATAAGCTTAACCCTATCGCCGATCTCTAACAATTTATTCACCCCGTCTGCACTATAAACGCTATTCGATGTCATCTTCACAGAGTAGGTAGACGGATCAATTTTCACTTTCTCGGTGTATGCTATAGCTTTGGCTTTCAATTCCTGTTCAGCAGCAGCCACTAGTCCCAAAGCATCTATCCGTGTTGCATCCCAGCCATAAAGTACATACTTATCCCCATTCTTGGGCGCAAGCACCTCATCCGGCAGTTTGCGTCCATAATCTTCGTTTCTGACAATCTCCCACAGTTGCTCATCTTTGTTCTCCGGATCGAACCTAACTGCAAAATCCATCCCATTGAGCACACCCGATTGAAATATTATATGAAGTTCCTCACCGGGAAGAATATAGTCTTTAGAAAAAGTAAGCCCGGCATCTTTAAAGCGGAATGCATTCCACTTCTCTTTTGTCACAGTGCCATCGGCATTCTCTATAGAGTCCGTATATTCCTTTGTCGTAACATCAGACATTGTACCTTCATTGCGAGGATACACATCATCGAACACAACCACACTCTCAATAGCCTCTTCGGCAGACAATCCCGGATAAGCATCAATATATGGAGTATCGGCAGGCAACATCAAACGCTTTTGTACTACCCCGTTCACAACTGCCGCTTCGGCAACCGGACGATACCCGGCAGGTAAGTTACGTGTAGAGCCAAAGGCATAGATGCGGGTAGCATAAGTTCCCTGACTATTGGAAGCGGTCATTTCTGCCACATTAGCCCCCATCTCTAGGTCAACCGCAGTATGATATTCACATCTGCCGAAGTGTATTACATTCTCCGTCACCCAACATTCGCATTCCCATGTTTCCGCCATTTTGAAAAGGGCATCGAGCATATTCATGTTGTCATACGACACAAGCTTGGCAGAAGTATCAACAGATTCATCTATCAGGCACTCAAACGGAGTACCTTTATAGGTATAGCCCAGTGCTGCAAGTCCCCGCAAAAAGGCGTCGGCATGTACTCCCAGCGTGGCAGTGAGATTCCACGAAGCCTCCTGTCGGGCAGCTTCCGGCATGTATTTAAACAACTTATTCTTCCACTTCCAGTAATAAGCATCCAGGCGGAGTTCAAAATCATAACCGCCGTTTGTGCTGTTGTACGTCGGCTTGTACAAGTCGCAGAGTTCGAACAATCCGAAACGTGGATCGTCCACATAATCTCCCAGCTTGAAGTTGACGGGCTCTTCCAAAGAAAACTTCAAGGTGATGTAGTCTTCTTTCATCAACATGAATTTCCGCTTGCTCCCCGCATTGATTTCGGTGGAGAAACGGACATTTCCTAAAGTATCTTTTATGTCTATCATTCTTTTCTGTCATTAGGATTAGGCTCATTGAGCTTTAAACTGAATTTCCCGATACCCCGCATAAACTGGCTGAACTGCCCGCACGAGAGGTAGATGGTTTTATATACCACTCCCGGCTGGTACTTCGTTTTGAGATGAAGCACCCCGGTTGCCAGTACCTTGCAAAAGTTGCTGTATCTTACGAAAAACTGCTCCTCGGTGGGAGCAGTCAGGTTGATCTGAAGCGTCAGATTTCTTTGGTCTAACTTCGGATTCGCTACTACCACCCGCTTGCCATGCTGCAAGCGGCTTTCGTTTTCAATAAACGCTTTGTTGGCAGGAGGTGTCATCAGTTCGGACAAGGAAGTATCGTCCATGCTTATTCCCCATTGCAGATAAGCGTCTTCGCCATTTAT
>JAEXAJ010000114.1 GCA_023458215.1 Bacteroidota bacterium | reverse complement strand
TCCATTGGTATGAAGGTACAAATTAATCAATCAGTCTGAAAGACTATAGAACAATAATTCATCTGATAAAAGTTATTCTTTTATTCATAATTCATTTGTTTTATCAAATATTTTATGATAACTTTGCAGCATACTCACATAAGTAAACAAATAATATCTGCTATTATGACAATACTTCTTTTTATACTCATAGCCATACCACTCAGCATTCTTATTATTTTAATATGGATGTTTTGTGATTACCGGAAGTACAAAAGACAAAATAATCTGGTTATTCTTCTTTTACTCTTATTTCCCACCACACTATACGCTCAATATGCAGATAGCGATTGCAGCGTTTCTTTCAAATGGTATGAAAATCAAAAAGGGAAATTAGAATATAACAAAGATAAGATAGTATATAAGTTTAAGCCCAATAGTACAAACTGGAAAATCATCATTAGAAATACCGCTACAGATGATGCCCAAGTTAACTGGGCAAATACACAATTAATTATAAACGGACGTGCTATGGAAATTAAATTTGACCCGTACACTCCCCTATCAATAATAAAGAGTCAAACAGAAATAGAGAAGACCCTCACTGTCGCCACTTCAGAGATGGACAAAACCGGCTTAAAGATATACGATAAAAAAAGTATAAGGAAAGGGAATAGAGCAGCCGTTACAATTATTCTACCTATATCTATCGGTAAACAGCCACAATTTTTCAATACATTCGATTTTATCATAAAACAAGCGTACTGATCATGGCTTTTCAACAGATAAAAGAACAACTGAACAAAACACACACGTGGTATATCATATTAACTGGTCCGCGCGCTGAGCTGAGAACTAAAGCAAGATTAGAAGATATAGGCATGATAGCATATCTTCCTCTTGCTTCAGTGAAGCGCCAATGGAACGGTAAAACAAAAGAAATACGCATCCCGGCAATAGCGAGATGCGTATTCATATATGCCTCGGACGAGGAGTTACATTTTTTGAAAAATAATTATCCCATACTTTACTTGAAAGATATACTCAATGTATATTAGAACCAATAGATATAGGCTAATGTACTCACACTAATCACTACCCATAACAATATACCCTGAACAAGCGGTTTGATGCCCACTGCTTTCAGTACATCCCTTGATAAAGACGCACCAATAAAGAACAAAGTTATAGTCAACGTTTTGCGAGCAAAATTATTGATATTAGCGCCAATGAGAGTTCCGGTTTCTGTGGTATCCAGCACATAGGTATTAAAAATCATTACCAGCACAAAGAAGAAGATAAACCAAGGAATACTAATTTTCTGCCCCTTACTTTTAAAGATAAAGGAAGTGGCAAAGGCTAAAGGTATGATCCACAAAGCACGCGTAAGCTTAATGGTAGTTGCCACTTTCAGAGCTTCTTCACCGTAAGCAGCACCTGCACCTACTACAGAACTTGTATCATGGATGGCAATAGCAGCCCATGTACCAAATTCATGTTGACTCATATTCAGCGCATGACCAATCATCGGGAAGATAAACAGTGCAATAGCATTCAGAATAAAAATAGTACCCAGTGCAACGGACATCTCACTGTCTTTTGCTTTCAGAACAGGTCCGACTGCCGCAATGGCGCTACCACCACAGATCGCTGTTCCGGAACTAATCAGATAGGAAGTATCACGATCTACTTTTAATAATTTACGGCCGATAAACCAACCGATAATCAAAGTGCCCACAACCGAAATGATGGTAAACTCCATCCCTTCTTTACCGGAAGCTAATGATGCTTCCACATTCATACCGAAACCTAGTCCAACTACAGAATATTGCAACAGATATTTAGAAAGCCTTTTATTAAACTTAGGATGTGCTTGTCCACATAATAGGGCAAATGCCAACCCCAGAAACAATGCTACCGGTGGGGTAACCCAAGCAGAAACAGCATGCATACCGGGAATATAATCTAAAAGCAAGAATACGGAAATAATGACGAGAAGAGAAACATAAATAGTTTTGTTTTTACTTTGAAGAAAAGACATCTCATTGCCTTTCTCCACCACTTGATTTGAAGCCATACTTTTTTGTTTTATATATTATTCGTATTAATATTTTTCGTTTTCCGGGTGCAAAGGTAGGCTTCTTTTCTCACGCATGCCAATCGTTTCTTTTTATACGCTATAACTTTTGATTATGATGAACAGCAAATTGCATGAACACTTGCGCCAAGCCACTCTCTTGACCTTGAGGTTGGGCAAAGCTAAAATCACGCAGCATAGGCATTCCTTTTATTTCTACTACTCGCAATAGTCCGGAATATAATTCACGTGCTATAGAGCGTATAGAGACAACACCTAAACAGTCGGTATGTTCCAAAAATAGTTTTATACTCTCCGTACTTCCAAGGTACATCAATACTTGCAACGATGATAACTTTATATTATGTTGCAACAAAGCTCTCTCAAAAACATCCAACGTACCCGAACCTCTTTCGCGGAGCACTAAAGGCAGTTTTTTCAATTCATCCGGTGTAATTTCGTCGCCCACTGACAACTTACTGCCGGTTCTAATAACAGTAACCAACTCATCTTCAAGGAAAGTTGTATATTTCAGGTTTGGCAAACGAAAGACACCTTCTACCAATCCCAAGTCAATGCGATGCTCTTGCAAGGCAATTTCTATCTCACGAGAGTTGCCATTCATCAACGACAAACTGACTTGAGGAAATTTACTGATAAAACTGGCAAGCATGGGAGGCAGTACATATTGGGCAACCGTTGTACTAGCCCCCAATCTCAGTTCGCCTGTATACTCATTATGCAATAAGTGCATTTCATATTCCAGCCGTTTATAATCTTCCAATATACGTTCACAATGCTCTAGCAGCAACTTTCCCGATTCCGTCAGGCAGATCTTACTTCCCTGGCGGTCGAATAAACGAGTTTGATAGGTAGTTTCAAGTTCCTGTATATGCTTAGTAATAGCAGGCTGACTAACAAACAAATCCTGTGAGGCTTTTGTAAAGCTGAGATTCTTCGCTACGGATTGGAAAACTTTTAAACGGAAATCACTCATATTCTTCTTATTATAATTCGTCAGACTTTATACCGAAAGATCTCGCCAAAGAATGGATAATTGAATCACATAAGCAGAACACTGGTTCCGAAGGCTTTTCGAGCATAAAATAAATAGCTTTGCTACATTCTTCTTCATTTTTTCCTTTGAAGAACTTACGTAAAGTCTCTTCTACTTTATCACCATATGCAGGATGGTAAGGAACCATCATCAAACGCTTTACTTCAGCGGAATCCAAAGCAAGAGTCATTAAATCAAGATACAATTGCTCACACGATACAATGCCTGCAACTGAAACGGATGTAAACATCAACTCACCAAGAGGAGTACGGCAAGCCATACCATTCAACTGATCTAAATCGGACGGTAAGCAACATTTCAAATTCCCGGATTCGCCGTCATGCACTAATAAGACTTGTATTTCATTATCAGCTTCTCTTAGGCCGGCATCTAACGCAAGATAGCTCAACCATGTGGGAAAATCGATATCAGGCAAGTCACGTTTCATTCTGGAACTCAAAATTTTCTTTATATTATAAACTATTTCATTCAAAAATGCCACATCAATCAACATCACATTTTCCGAAAACTTAACTTTATCTTCCATTATGCTTTTCTATTAAATATTCAATGTGTAAAGATAGGAAAAGTTTCACAAATAAGTATCTCACTTTGCCTATATATAGACTATAGAAGATCAAACGGCAGTATATCAGACATTTTGACATTATTTTCCTTCGATTAACTGAAAAAATGTCCGAAATACGCCATTGGCAAATCTTTTGCGCCTTCCCAATTGTTATGAAACTGATAAAAATAGAAAGGAGAACAAAATATGAACTTTAACAATTTTACCATCAAGGCGCAAGAAGCAGTACAAGAGGCTATTAACTCGGTACAAGGTCGTGGGCAACAAGCCATAGAACCTGTACACCTGCTTCAAAGCGTAATGAAAGTCGGTGAAAACATCACCAACTTCATCTTCCAAAAGCTTGGAATGAACGGTCAGCAAATTGCTCTCGTTGTAGACAAACAAATCGAATCTTTACCCAAAGTATCGGGTGGAGATCCCTATCTGAGCCGTGAGGCAAACGAGGTATTGCAAAAAGCCACGCAATATTCCAAAGAAATGGGTGATGAATTTGTTTCACTCGAACCAATCTTGCTGGCATTACTGAATGTTAAGAGTACCGCTTCCACCATCATGAAAGATGCCGGAATGACTGAAAAAGAATTACGCGGAGCGATCAATGAACTACGAAAAGGCGAAAAAGTAACTTCACAATCAAGCGAAGATACTTATCAATCATTGGAAAAGTACGCCATAAACCTGAACGAAGCCGCACGTAACGGGAAACTGGATCCGGTTATCGGACGCGATGAGGAAATTCGTCGGGTATTGCAAATACTGAGCCGCCGCACCAAAAATAACCCTATATTAATAGGTGAACCCGGTACCGGCAAAACTGCTATTGTAGAAGGACTGGCACACCGCATCTTACGAGGTGACGTTCCTGAAAATCTGAAGAACAAACAAGTTTATTCATTGGATATGGGTGCTTTGGTTGCCGGAGCTAAATACAAAGGCGAATTTGAAGAGCGTTTGAAAGCGGTTGTCAATGAAGTAAAGAAATCCGAAGGTGATATCATTCTCTTTATAGATGAAATTCACACTTTGGTAGGTGCCGGCAAAGGCGAAGGTGCCATGGATGCTGCCAACATTCTGAAACCGGCTTTAGCACGCGGCGAACTGAGGAGTATCGGTGCTACTACTTTGGATGAATATCAAAAGTATTTTGAAAAAGATAAAGCTTTAGAACGTCGCTTCCAGATAGTATTGGTGAACGAACCTGATACCCTTAGTACTATTTCTATCTTGCGTGGTTTGAAAGAACGTTACGAAAATCACCACCATGTGCGGATTAAAGATGATGCCATCATAGCCGCCGTGGAACTCAGTAACCGTTACATTACCGACCGTTTCCTTCCTGACAAGGCTATTGACCTTATGGATGAAGCTGCTGCCAAGCTTCGTATGGAAGTAGATTCCGTACCGGAAGAATTAGACGAAATCACTCGTAAGATCAAGCAGTTGGAGATTGAGCGTGAAGCTATCAAACGCGAAAACGATAAACCAAAACTAGAGCAAATCGGTAAAGAACTTGCCGAATTGAAAGAGCAGGAGAAATCTTACAAAGCCAAATGGGAAAGCGAGAAAACTCTAGTCAACAAAATTCAACAGAATAAAATAGAGATTGAGAACCTGAAATTTGAAGCAGAGAAAGCTGAACGCGAAGGTGATTATGGCAGAGTAGCCGAAATACGTTATGGCAAACTACAGCAGCTAAATCAAGAAATTGAAGAGACCCAGCAGAAGTTGCACAAGATGCAAGGTGACAAAGCCATGATTAAGGAAGAGGTAGATGCTGAGGATATTGCCGATGTTGTATCTCGCTGGACCGGGATACCGGTCAGCAAAATGCTACAAAGCGAAAAGGAAAAGTTGCTACATCTGGAAGATGAGTTGCACCAACGCGTAATTGGACAGGATGAAGCTATCGAAGCTGTTTCCGACGCAGTTCGCCGCAGTCGTGCCGGATTGCAAGATCCGAAGCGTCCTATAGGTTCGTTCCTATTCCTGGGTACAACCGGCGTAGGTAAAACGGAGCTTGCCAAAGCTTTGGCCGAATTCCTCTTTGATGATGAAACGATGATGACCCGTATCGATATGAGTGAGTACCAGGAGAAGCACAGCGTTTCGCGATTGGTAGGAGCTCCTCCGGGATATGTCGGTTACGATGAAGGTGGACAATTGACGGAAGCCGTACGACGCAAACCTTACTCGGTTGTTTTGTTCGATGAAATAGAGAAGGCACATCCGGATGTATTCAACATCCTATTGCAAGTGCTTGATGACGGACGACTTACAGACAACAAAGGCCGTACGGTAAACTTCAAGAATACTATCATCATCATGACTTCTAATATGGGCAGTGCTTACATTCAAAGCCAAATGGAGAAATTAAACAACTCCAACAAGGAAGCAGTAATCGAGGAAACCAAGAAAGAAGTAATGAACATGTTAAAGAAGACCATCCGTCCTGAGTTCTTGAATCGTATTGACGAAACCATCATGTTCTTACCATTGACTGAAAAAGAAATCAAGCAAATAGTCGTTCTTCAAATCAAGAGCGTACAAAAAATGCTTCTCAACAATGGCGTAGAATTGATATTGACCGATGCAGCTATAGATTTTCTTGCCAATACCGGTTATGATCCGGAATTTGGTGCCCGTCCGGTAAAACGTGCCATCCAGCATTATTTACTGAACGACTTGTCGAAAAAGCTATTGGCTCAAGAAGTAGATCGCAGCAAACCTATTATAGTGGATGCTAATACAGCCGACAACGGATTGATATTCAAGAATTAAAACGTGTGTATCACAAAAGTTTAATATCGTGTTTGCATGAAGTTAATATCGTGCTTACACGATATTAATAGTTTGTAATACAAGATATTAACTTCATGTATTACAGAGTATTAATATCGTGTAGCACCGGATATTAATATGTTGTTAATAGTATTGAAAAACAAAAAGGTATGCCCTGAGTAATCCGGACATACCTTTTTATTATTTATAAATAAAATTATTCAGCTTTTTCTTCAGCAGCCGCTTCAGGAGTTTCTGACTCTTCAAAGTCTGCCATATTAGTAGCTACCAACAAGTTATACCATGAAATCAGTTTCTTGATATCCGAAGGATAAACACGCTCGCGATCAAATGTCGGCAACACTTCTGCCAGATAGGCACGAAGATCATCGGCAGTAGCTTTTTTCAAATCTATTGCGACAGCTGCACCATTCTCTTTTTTCTTCATAGAGAGCAATACTTCTTGCAAAGGCACATCTTCAGTATCTGTATACATAGCAATATCACCCAAAGAAATAATTTTCTCATTACCGTATGCAGGGAAACGCTTCTTGTCAGCGAGTGACTCCACGATCAACATATTCTTTCCCTGAGAAACGAGCTTATACAATCCCGGTTTACCGGAAATAGACAAAATAGTCTTCAACATAGTATATTCTGTTTTGATTATTAGTAGTTATTTTTTTCGGGGAACAAAGATAGTGCAAGCCAAAGACAATACAAAATAAGCTTGCTTATTTTTATTGTTAAGCTAATGCCTATTTTTTTGAAAAGTAACCAAAATCTTTAGATAGCGAAGTGATTAGCGCTAAAAGCTGTGGAATTAACGGAGTTTCCCCATCATTCGCAATTACAAAATCGGCTTGATTACGTTTTTTTTCATCACTCATTTGGCTTCGAATACGTTTTTCTATGAGTTCACGCGATGAACAATCCCGTTTTACTGCACGCTCTATACGTATTTCCTCCGACGCATAAACCATAATCACTACATCCACTTCATCGGCAAAACCCGCTTCGATCAGTATTGCCGATTCAATACCTACCATCGGAAAAGCAGAATGATTTTCCACCCATTGCCTAAAATCGTCTTTCACCCGTGGATGAATGATGCCGTTTACCCGCATGGCATGTTCGGGACTACCAAAAAGATAAGATGCCAGAAAGGGCTTGTTCAATATTCCACCGGAATAAACCTCTTCTCCAAGTAATGCTATCAACTCTTTGCGAATAAAAGAGTCCACAGCCATTAACCGTTTGGTTTCTTCATCCGATATATATACAGGAACCCCCATTATCTCCAACAAACGGCAGACAACACTTTTCCCGCTACCAATTCCCCCGGTAATACCTAACTTAATTGCCATAATTCGGAGAAACTTGTTCAATCAGGAAATCGACCCGTTCCGGATTAAAACGTACGTGGCTGACACCTTTGGGAATATTTTTCATTTTCACAGTATATTTATCAGAACCCAAATGCAATAATTCTTCATACGAAACATAGATATGAAAATCATCGGCACCTATCTGCCGGAACCTACTTAGACCAACCTGGAAAGTAACTTGTACTTTAGATGGAAATGCCCGCAATACCTTATCCGCAGGAAAATTCACTCCACGTAAAGGAACTTCAACGGTCTTCTCCGTATAAATATCTACCGGCAGCATCATCTCTACAGAAGCAGGTACAAACTTTATTCCTTTTCTACCCGCTAAAACGACCTGCTGCTTTAAAGTATCGGATATATCCTCTAACTTTAACTTTTGAGTATAAGCAACCGTTATGGTATCCAGTGTTTTTTCAGAAGCATACACCAATACCGAATCAGGAGTAAAAATAGTGTCGGATAGATAATACTCCCTTCCCGCACTGACTGTACCTTGCAGTCTTACCGGTACAAGTTTGGATTCTCCGGTCGAATAATAATACTCCAATGTATCAGGCTTCATCGAAAGTAAACGGGTAGATGCGTTTAATTGGCTCAAAATCTTTCGCTCAAACTGTGATGCATAAACACTAACGTGATTATTAGCTCCCTTATAATCATTAAAGTCGAGAGTGATAGGATAAAAACTTTTTCCTAACATGTAATTAAGAAGTACTGTCCCCTTATCCTTTACTTTTATGTGAAGTTCAGAAGCGGGTTCAGAAGTTATTACTACATTATTAGGTACCCCTTTTAACTTCACAGGAATAGAAAATTCGGTCTCATAGTCATTGTTCAGAGTTTGAAGTAACCAAAAGCCACTGGCTATGAAAAAGAAAAATAAAAAAATAAAGAACTCCCTGCTCTTATCACTAAGCAGAAAGTCCTTCATTCGTTTATTAAACTTCAAATAGATTCTTTTTATGTTCCTACGATCGAACATAGGCTCACATTTCTTTTATTTGGAAGCTTGGCTACTATTAGCATCAGCAGCCGCAGCAAAAATAGAGTTTTTATCTATACGTATCTTTACGTTGGAAGCTATTTCAAGAACAATGTCATTGTCGTTTATTTCCTTGATAACGCCATGAATTCCACCAGCTGTAATCACTTTCTGATTCACCTGAAGTGACTTACGGAAATTAGCAATTTCCTTCTGCTTCTTGTTCTGTGGACGAATCATAAAGAAATACATAATCACAAACATGGCTATCAGCATAATCCACATTAAGCTTCCACCACCAGCAGGGCCTGCGGCTGGAGCCTGCAGGAAAAATACAGTCATTAAATCCATAAAATACTCAGTTTTAGTTTTTATTATTCAACAAAGGTATCAGTTTTTCGTTAACTTACCTTCTTTTTTCAATTGATTAACAATTCCATCCAAAGTACCATTTACAAAGCTACCACTTTTAGCTGTGCTATATACTTTTGCGATATCTACATATTCATTTAACGAAACACTCACCGGAATGTTCGGAAAACTTAAGATTTCTGCTAAAGCACACTGCATAATTACCACATCCATAAAGGCAACACGATCTAAATCCCAATTACGCGTGTTCTCACTAATCAAATGACGGTAGTAATCACAATTCAAGATAGTACGACGGAACAAGCGACGAGCGAATTCCTGATCTTCATCATCTTTAAATTCGGGAAGCAATTGCTGATTAGATCCATTCTTTTCCTCAAAACGCTTAATGGTTTTCAGCACAAAGGTATCAACGATTTCTTTGTCGTCATTCCAATAAAGACTTTGGTCTTCAAGCAAAATATCCAAAGCTTCATTACTGAAGATAAATGATTTATATATTTTCCTCCATAACTCGCGGTCTGCTTCATAAGAATTGTCAGAAGAAGCCATATACTCCTTATATATATCCGAAGCAATAATTTGCTCATACAGCCCCTTTACAAAATCTTCATCGTTTGCCCAAGTACGCTTTTGATTGGCGATGAAATCCATCAATTGCTTGTTCACTTCCATTTGGGCGATGAACTTATTTTCCACAAACTTCATGTTAGGATACAACTCCTCGGCTGTAGGAGCCAATTTAGCTTTTGCCGCATCAATGCGTTTTTGTGCGTAGTTCGTCAGAGCTATCATCAGCATCAGCAAGTAGTTGTAAAGATCATAAGCCTTGGACAGGCTAAAGAATAATTCTTTCTCCGCTGAGTCTAAATTTTTACTGCCGTTCTGATAATAAGCGTATACAATCTGTATAATCTTAAGACGAATAAGAACTCTGTTAATCATAATTCTAAGTAAATACTGGTGTTTTAACGAGTTGCAAAAGTAGGCATTTTTAATGAGTTTACATAAAGAAATCACATTTTTTAATGCAGAACTTGATTATCCGGGCGTTTTCCTTTGACAGTTTAAAAAAAATCGTCAATTTTGAACCCGATAAGATAGCTACAAGCTAAGAAATACAAAGTTTAAAGGCGATAATATCAAAATTGATACCTAATTATAATATGGAAGACTTAAAGAAGAAAAACGCAGCGGACATGAACGACAAGGAGATTGTATTCTCCCAATCCATTAAAGCAGGTAAACGTATCTATTATTTGGACGTCAAGAAAAACAGAAAAGACGAAATGTTTCTCGCTATCACCGAAAGCAAGAAAATTGTGATGGGCGAAGGGGACGACTCTCAAGTGAGTTTTGAGAAACACAAAATCTTTCTATATAAAGAAGATTTTGAAAAATTCATGAATGGATTGCAACAAGCGGTTAATTTCATCCAAGAGCAACAAGGCAGTTGTCCGGAACGTAATGACCAACAGGAAACAGCTGCTATTAAAGAAGTTAAAACAGAATTGCTAGAAGAGAAAATATCTTCTTTGGATGGAGAAATCAAGATAGACATAGATTTTTAAGTTATAACCTTTTGATAATTCAAAAAGAAGCAGTACTTTTGCACCGCTTTTTGCAACATCGTGTGGTGATCCACATCGTGTGATGGTGAATTAAGCAAAATAAATACTTAATTTAGAGTAACACAAAAAAAATTAGAAAATGAAATCAATTGAAGTAAAAGGAACTGCAAGAACAATTGCAGAACGTTCTTCGGAACAAGCTAGAGCTTTGAAAGCTATTCGTAAAGACAACGGCGTACCTTGCGTACTCTACGGAGCCGGTGAAAACGTTCACTTTACTGTAACTGCTGATGGTCTGCGTAACTTGGTTTACACTCCGCATATCTATGTAGTAAACCTGGACATCGATGGCAAAAAAGTCAATGCTATTTTGAAAGACATCCAATTCCACCCTGTAAAAGATACTATTTTGCATGTTGACTTCTACCAAATCGACGAAACAAGACCTATCGTTATGGAAGTTCCCGTACAGATGGAAGGTCTTGCTGAAGGTGTTAAAGCCGGTGGTAAGTTGGTATTGCAGATGCGTAAGCTGAAGGTAAAAGCTCAATACAACGTTATTCCTGAGAAGTTGACTGTTAATGTTGCTCACTTAGGATTAGGCAAGACTGTTAAAGTTGGTGAGTTGAAATACGAAGGATTGGAATTATTGAATGCCAAAGAAGCCGTTGTATGTGCTGTTAAGCTGACTCGTGCTGCAAGAGGTGCTGCTGCTGCAAACAGCTAATCAGCTCTTTCATAAAATATTCCGGGACGCGGATTAACGCAGATAACGCAGATTTCTTTGATAATCCGCGAATAACTGCGATAATCCGCGTTCCTCTTTCTATAAATTGACAAAACAATGAAATACTTAATTGTAGGATTAGGTAATATAGGTCCCGAATATCATGAAACCCGCCATAATATCGGTTTTATGGTAGTCGACGCTTTGGCTAAAGCAGCAGGAAGCACTTTTACGGATGGACGTTATGGTTTCACCACTACCCTTTCGGTAAAAGGCCGCCAATTACTTTTGCTAAAACCTTCCACCTATATGAATCTCAGCGGTAACGCCGTACGCTACTGGATGCAAAAGGAAAACATTCCTTTGGAAAACGTGTTGATAATTGTGGATGATTTAGCTCTTCCATTCGGTACTTTACGCTTGAAAAGCAAAGGAAGTGACGCCGGTCATAATGGATTAAAACATATTGCCACAACGTTAGGTACCCAGAATTATGCCCGTTTACGCTTTGGCATCGGCAATGAATTTCCACGTGGAGGACAAATCGACTTCGTTCTCGGACACTTTACCGATGAGGACCGAAAAACCATGGATGAGAGGCTGGAAAAAGCCGGAGAGATTGCCAAAAGTTTCTGTCTGGCAGGAATTGATATTACCATGAACCAATATAATAAAAAATGAGTGAGGCAAGAATTGATAAATGGATGTGGGCCGTACGCATCTTCAAAACTCGCACTATTGCGGCTGAAGCCTGCAAGAAAGGGCGTATCAGCATAAATGGCGCATTCGTTAAAGCAGCCCGCATGGTGAAACCGGGAGATGTTATCCAAGTTCGTAAACCACCTATCACATACTCCTTCAAAGTGCTACAACCCATTGAAAAACGGGTTGGTGCAAAGTTGGTATCCGAAATGATGGAGAATGTAACCACTTCGGACCAACTGGAATTATTAGAAATGAGTCATGCCAGCGGTTTCATAAATCGCGCCAAAGGCACCGGACGCCCAACAAAAAAAGATCGACGAAATCTGGAAGAATTCACAGAACCGGAATTTCTGGACGATTTTGACTTTGATTTTGATTTTGAAGAAGAATCATAAAGGGTGATAAAGTGATAGTGCGGTAGGGTGATAACCTGCCAGCACTCTATTACATTATCACTCCATCACATTATCACATATATATTATGAGCGAGAAAAAGATAAAATGGGGATTTATTGGTTGTGGAGAAGCAACTAAATACAAAAGCGGTCCTGCTTTTCAGAAAATAGAAGACTCTGAAGTTGTAGCGGTCATGAGCCGCAATGGAGAAAAAGCCAAAGCTTATGCAAAAGAAAGAGGCATACCCAAATGGTACGACGACGCTCAGGAATTATTGGACGACGACGAAGTGAACGCCATATATATTGCCACCCCTCCTTCTTCTCACGCTACTTATGCCATTATGTCAATGAAGGCGGGAAAGCCTGTTTATATAGAAAAACCGATGGCCGTTACTTATGAGGAATGTTGCCGTATTAATCGGATATCCAAAGAAACAGGAGTTCCATGTTTTGTTGCCTATTATCGCCGTTACCTGCCTTACTTCCAAAAAGTGAAGTCATTGGTAGAAGAAGGTGCTATCGGCAATGTCATAAATATCCAAATACGCTTTGCGCAACCTCCGCGTGATTTAGACCACAATAAAGAGAACCTGCCTTGGCGCGTACAACCGGCTATTGCCGGCGGAGGTTACTTTTACGACCTCGCTCCACATCAGATAGATTTGCTTCAAGAGATGTTTGGCTGTATTCTCGAAGCCAGTGGTTATAAAAGCAATCGGGGTGGATTATATCCGGCAGAAGATACTCTGAGTGCCTGTTTCCAATTTGACAATGGACTGGTAGGAAGCGGCTCATGGTGTTTCGTCGCTCATGAATCTGCCCGTGAAGACCGTATAGAAATCATCGGAGACAAAGGAATGATCTGTTTTTCAGTATTTACATACGCCCCTATCGCTTTGCACACTGAAAAGGGACGGGAAGAAATTCTTGTTGAAAACCCTACTTATGTCCAACAACCGCTTATTCAAGCTGTAGTAGATCATTTGCTTGGCAAATCAATTTGCAGCTGTGATGGAGAAAGTGCGACACTTACCAATTGGGTAATGGATAAGATTCTGGGGAAATTATAAATTGTGAATTAATCAATGATGGTCTTCATCATTGATTGATACCCACTAATTTATACACATCATTGCTTTCTCCTACTATCCACACCACATCTCCTTCCACGAATGGTTCGTGTGGATCGGGAGCATGCAAAGTTTCTCCATCCCTATCCACGCCAACGGTCAGACAACGATATTTCTCCCGGATTCCGGATTCTTTTAATGTCTTGTTCAAGAACGGAGAGTTTTCATCTACACGGAATTGACGCAGAATCATTTCACTCTTTTCTATCACATCAGACTGCATCGCCGATGATTTATTCATTTCCTCACCAAATACATTCAAATCCTCATCGGTAGCAATGACTTGTATTTTATCTTGAGGAAACAAGCGAACCGAAGCACCCGGAATATTAATCCGCTTTTTACCACGAAGGATAGAAACGACATGAACTCCATATCGATTGCCAAAATTTAATTCAGCCAATGTCCTACCCGCCCACTTTGCTTCACCGGGTATTTCAAAATCGGTGAGATGCAAGTCGCGTGAAAGAAGACGACCGGCATATTCAGGTTTCTTCTCTCCAAGATATTCAGCGCGCATATCCCGATAACGAAGATTCTGAAAAAACGTTCGCTCAATCAAGATAGACTGCTTTTTCAGTTGGCGGGAAAGTATCATTAGTATAACCAAAGCAACAGCCACCCCAAACACCAAACTCACAGACACTTTGAACAAGCCGGCTATCACAAACATTACAAACGAAACAGCCAAAATAACACGGAAGACAATGGTTGCAACCAAAGGTGCCCGATTGGCACGACTATCATTCCACAAAGTAACAAACTCTACAGAATGATTCTTTTTAATCATGATAGCACGCAAAAATGGAGAAATAAATATGATAATAATCAACGCAGCCAACAATGATCCCCAAATTCCCGGCAAACTATCGTGAAGAAGCGGTACCAAGAAACGGAATGTCAAAGCTATTATAGCCACACTAACAATAGAATACACTACAGTAATCCGCACCAAAGCCAAGATCAGTTTTTTCCACATATTTTCATGGTTCATAGTTTGTGAACCCGAAGAATATCGGTTTAAGAAGTTCCTCCATTTGGCTGGCAAGTGAGCGTCTACAAAATTAGAGGCAGGCTCTGCTACACGAATCATGTAAGGAGTAAGGAAGGTAGTAATTACAGATACCGCTACTACAATGGGATATAAAAAGTGGCTTGTAACATGTAAAGAGACACCCAACGATGCTATAATAAAAGCGAACTCGCCGATTTGTGTTAAACTAAAACCACATTGCATGGCCGTTTTTAAGGGTCGTCCTGCCAGCAAGACACCCAAAGTTCCAAATAAAGATTGTCCGATAATCACTGCCAGGGTTATTACAATAATAGGCCCTGCATATTCCATAATCATATTAGGATCTACCATCATACCGACTGAAACGAAGAAAATAGCTCCGAATAGATCTTTCACGGGCTTCACAAGCCTCTCAATACTTTCAGCCTCCACTGTTTCTGCCAAAATAGAACCCATAATGAACGCTCCGAATGCTGCCGAAAAACCCGTATGCGACGCCAAAACTACCATACCGAAACAAAGTCCAAGAGAAACAATCAATAGTGTCTCCTCACTCATCAATTTACGACACCGCTTTAAGAAGCCGGGAATGACATAAATACCTACAACAAACCAAAGGATTAAAAAAAACAGCAATTTAGCAATACTTTCCAACATTTCGGAACCTTCGAAGTTATTGCTGACTGCCATCGTAGAAAGCATCACCATTAATACAATTGCAAGAATATCTTCCAAGATCAGTACACTTAGCACCAAACCTGTAAATTGTTTCTTGCGCAATCCCAAATCATCAAACGCTTTATAGATAATAGTAGTAGAAGACATAGCAATCATACCGCCGAGAAAGATACAATCCATTCGTTTCCAACCGAATCCGGTACCTACGGTCACGCCAAGCATTATCATGCAGAAAATAATGGTACATGCAGCAATGATTGCAGCCCCTCCCACTTTTACAATTTTCTTAAAGCTAAACTCAAGCCCCAATGCAAACAACAAGAATATTACACCAATATCCGCCCACGTTTGCACATTTGCAGCATCTACCACCGAAGGTGTAAATGCAATATGCGGACCGGCAAGAAATCCTGCTACTACATATCCCAACACCAAAGGTTGTTTCAGCTTTTTAAAAATCAGGGTCATTATCCCTGCACAAATCAGAATTAGAGCTAAATCAGCTATTAGAGGCGCTAAATGTGACATAATCTTTGTCTTTACTTTATGTTTTTACGCTTCCTCGCATACCAGCATATCCATTCCTTTATACACCACTACAATCTTGTGCAGCGTAGTAGCACCCACAGCACGTTTTACCGTCTCTGTATCGGCATAGCGGTTGGCTTGCTCGATGGCTTCACGACGAAGTTCCTCCACACGGCTCTCAGGATCTTTATACTTGGCATATTTCAACTCGACGATATAGCTGTGCTTCATGTCGGAATAAATATCCAGCAACGGGCAAAGGAAAATATCCACATAGCCCGCCTGCGTATCCTGCTCAGAGACAGGACGATAAAAACGGTTTTGTGCCGTCATGGCAAGCGTGAAACCGTGTACAAAGAATTCTCCTTTCTGCTTGTCACGCTGGGAGGCATAGTTTTTCAGGCAATCGGCAATGTAACCGAAGTAAGATTGCCAGTCACCACGATACGCTAAAGCACTGGAAAGCTCATTTTTCTCGTAAGTACTAAAACTGAGGTCAGCTTCATTATAAGTACTCAGCAGATAAGTATAAAGTTGCTCCTGCACCACCAGATTAGGGATAGTAAGTTTTGTCTTTCCTTCATACATTCCGCTAATAGTGAGCATGCCGAAATAGTAGAGCAGACTCACGAAATTGTCAGAATTGGTAATGCTGACAGCCGGAAAACCTTTCTTCAGTTCTCCTGTGATGAATCCTTGGCTCACCACGGTCTGGATGATAGAAGCATCATGAGCAAATTCCTTATCTTTGCGGATGAGCATACGCAGTTTCTCATAGTCTATGCGGATATTATCTTCTACCATATTCCGTGGTGCTTTACCGTATTGAATATAGTTCTTAATAAAATAGAGTACCATGTTAGAGTTATACATTGTAGTCCCACCGTAGCATTCCTCAGCAAAGCAATAGTTGTCATACCACGGTTTCATCAACTCTATCAACTCATCCACCGTATGATGGAAAGGACTGTTCGTGGAATAGTAAGTCAGCATTTCGCGCACTTCTTCTTCCGTAAAGCCCATCATTGCATTAAATTCCGGCGTAAGCGAGTAGTTGGTGCCGATATTGAATCCGCTGGTCAAGTCGTCCATCGTCACAGGACTAACACCGGTAATGAAGCAACGTTTGATACTGGAATCAGTTCCGGCTTTTACCTTATTGAAAAAGGCACGTAGATAACCTTCCCCGTGCGTTTCGTCCGTATAGCGGTTCAGACTCTCTGCATCCGAAAGGATAGCATTGGTGAAGTGATCGTACTCGTCAATAAAAAGATAGATTTTCTGACCGGTCTTTATACATTCCGTATATAAATATTCAAGCTGCGCAATCGCCCCGTCTTTCTCGTCCAACTTTTCCTTAATACCCTGCGGCAGATAGTCGGCATAAATGTCACAGAAATAGTCGAACATGGTCTGACAATGTTCATCCAACCCTTTGCGATAGTTATTCAGTTCACCTATAATACCGGAAAAATTGAGTTTCAATACCAGATAGCTATTGCGATCATGCGTGGGATGCTGTCCGATGTAGAGATCGCCGAACAGAGTCTCGAACTTATCCTTGGCACGTATATCATAATAATGTTGCAGCAAGTTCAGTGTCAAGCTCTTGCCGAAGCGACGGGGACGGATGAAGAAAAAGAACCGGTCCGCCTGTTCTATCATAGGGATATAGGCGGTTTTGTCCACATAATAATAGTTTTCGAGGCGTATGTCCTCAAAGTTCATCATACCGTAAGGTATGCGTTTCCTGTCTGCCGGTGCCATATACAGCATAATCTGTTCCTCCTTTAAGCAATGATTCTACAGACAAAGATACATGATAATTTTCAGAATCTCACACAAAGAAATAAAAAGTTAGGGAAGCCCGATAATCGAACTTCCCTATCTAGAGTAATTAAACAAACTTTCTCACATAACTGAGAAGAGAGTTATTAGAATTTGAATCCGATTTTGATAGTCGGAGCAGCCAAAAGGCTGAAGTTGTGACTATCAGCATCAAGATTGCTCAAACCTTCTTGTGGTTTATACGTAGTCATATTGTATGTATAACAGAAGGGATCAATCTGAGCACCGATGTACATGGCAGGCAGCACAAAGTAATCTACACCCATAGTGATAGAACCACGAAGATTCCAGGTTTCACCTACAGACTTACCCATTGTTTCGTACTCGTCATATTTCATCTGGTTCTGCGCATAAGCCATACCCACGCGCACCCCTGTATACCACATCAGATTAGGAACTTTCTTAATCTTAAAATAACGATCGACGCCTGCAAATACATTGTAGGAGAATGTTTGGGCACTCGCTACCGCACGATAGTTAGGGATTTCTCCCATATTATCTTCTACGGAGTTGCCTCTATTCGTATCGTCAATCGTGCCGGGAACAGCCGAATAACCGGGGTTATTCGTGAAGTTCAAACCGCCACCCAAGTTAAGTTTCCACAAGTCTTTGAAGAACCAGCCTGCTTCAAAACCAACCATCAGCTTTTTATCTGACCAATTGGTGGAGAGCGCCGCAACTTCATAGTCCGTCAGCAAACCCGAAGGGGCTGTGACGCTTGCGTAGCTATTGTATCCTACAGTTGCTGCCAATGTGAAATCACCTTTCTTAGGAGTGAAATCTTTGCTACAACCTTTTTCTTGTGCATTCACTGCAAGACACATCATGGGCATAACGGCCAATAGTAAAAGTCTTCTTATTTTCATGCTACTTTTAATTTTTAATGCCGTTAATATTCAAGATTATTCAGCTGCTAACAAAGCATCTAACTTAGCTTTATACTGTTCTACCAAAGCTTGTTGAACTTTAAGTTCTGCATTGAGTTTATCTATCTCAGCTTGTACTATTGCTTTTTGATCCTCAACACTCATAGAAGGAGCATATTTGTAAATTTGAACCTTACCATAACCACTAGTTATATAATTACCAGTCCATGGATCATAAACTTGATAACTACCATCCTCGGTCACTGTTACCCAATCTTGATTACCGCCAGCTTTAATTGCCGCTTCAGCTTCAGCAATCGTCTCTTTACAAGCCAAAATCAAACCTTCAACATCAACTGCACCGTTATAAACAGATAGCAATTTAGCATATTCGCCATTGTAATCCAAATTATATTCAATCGGAGTACCATCGCTTTCAAAATCATTAATACCAATTACAGCAATAGCGTCATTAATTTTATGAATCTCGTGAGTAGCAGCCAAATAAGCTTCTGCAGCTTTCTGTGCATCTGCAACAGCTTTTTCATAATTAGCAACAGCAGTTGCATCTTGCACAGTAGCAATAGCATCTTGCAAATCTTTCAGTTCAGTTTTAGCATCTTCTATTGCTTCTTTTTTAAGACTAATTGCATCTTCAGCATAGGCTATTCTCTGAGGGCCAGATTTTTCAATAATAGATTTCCAACCATCAATATTATTCTTATCTTGGTCAGCTACCGGCTTCTTCAGTTCAGCATCCAAATTTTCTTGAGCAGTTTTAACTTCAGCTTGAGCTGCCTCTAACTCTATATATAAACCTTTCGCATCTGACTTATCAGTAACAGAAGGTGCACCAAGATCATTTTCCAATCCTGTAACTTGATCTTTAAAAAACGAAACATAAGTATTTGTAGCATTAAGAAATTCACCTTTTGATGTTAAAGTGTACTTTGTTACATTTTCTTTATAAGGACATTGTTCAATCTCAACCTTTTCAGACTTAGTAGTTGTAAAGTTCACATAATTATTATTAATAACGAGATTATCACTCAAATCCTTCAAATAGCTCCATGCTTGCAAGTAAGGCAACAACGCAGCTTTCCATGCAGCAATTTTATGACTTTCGCTCAAACTTGCCCCATAGTTAATATCTATAGGATTATAAGCATTATCAAAAGCATCCTCTGCTGTTTTTTCTACTTTTTCAGCTGCAGGCTTATCATTCTTTTTTAAATTATAAGCATTAGCAGCCATTTCAGACATCTGTTTCTTTACTTCTGCTTTATCAGCAGTTTTAAGTGCTTCTAACCTACTTATTTCTAATGTGTTTTGTGCGATGATTTGATTCTTTCCATACAAGAAAGTTTCCATTGCGGCCTTTGCTTGGATATCATCAATATCAATTTGAGCCAATCTCAATTTCTGCTCAACAAGATTTCCATTAATAGTATTAACTTCACCTATAGCCGTTATATATTTGCTATATACATTCTTCACAAATTGATCTGCATTATCCCAAATTTGTTTTTCATAATTTGTAGTCTGCGCTTTATAATTAGCAATTTGCATTTCATACTCAGCTTTGATTTTTTCTAACTGAAGAGCATATTGCTTTTTATTAAAGTCCGTTTCAGCAGCTGCCGCATCAGCCTGTGCCTGTTTATAAGCAGCCTGTGCCTCTTTCAACGCTTTTTCCGCATTAGCTTTAATCAATTCAGCCTCAGCCTGTGCATTATTCAATGCAGCTACAGCTTCCAATTGTTTAGCCTTTGCCTCACGCACCTTTGTTACCGATGCCGATTCATTGTCATCTACGCAAGCTCCCAGCGTCAAAGCACCTAGAAGCACTGCTACCATCATGAGTTTCTTTTTCATAATCGTAATTTTTTTGTATTAGTAAAACATGTGTTATGTAAAATATGATATTTCCTTATTGGAAAATATATCCTATACATTTATATCTAAAAGTCAAACAGCAATTTATACATATACTATATATGTTCATCATAATTTTGCAATCTTTTTTATCAGCAAAGTGATTAACATTATTTTTAAATGAAGCAATTATCGTTTAACCTTTATTCGTTTAATTGCCAGCAAATATAAAAATAACAAATCAAATTACAATAGAAAAGTAGAGATTTTATTTAAATAATAATATTTTCTATTGTTAAGCAACCGATTTGTAACGGTTTCCCGTTACAAGCTTATTGCAAATTTCTTAAAATATGTTTCATAAAAGATGATCCAAAGTACGATAAACACTAAGAAACAGAACATAAAAGTATATTTTTAAAAACAGCACTTCAATACAAATACAAAAAAATCAATTTACACTATCTTTAATAATTAGTTGTATAAATTACACCTACACTGTAACTACATATTACTTATTTTGCATTATAATCACAAATAAAGAATAATTAATCACGTTTTATTTCCATTTACTCCATTTTTTGGCATAACAGAAAACCTATACAAAACATTTTATAAACTTCAAGTTATCGATGCACTTGCCAACACTCCGTCACTACCGCAATTAATATACTGGGGAATAGCTAATTAACACGTGTTAGCAACAGTATTGGCAGTGTGACGGCAAACGATTGCCAGCACGCTTTTTTAAGTTAATATTAGGGTATTTACTATTATAATCTCCTAATACACAGCCCACTTCATCTTCTTTAAGAGTCTTTTTCCAAATACAGCCAAATAACTTCTATTAACATGATATTTGAGAGATTTCGGCATAGATGCCAGCGTTTATGAACAGAAACATAAGGGAGAAATGCACATATGCTTTGTTTGTTTTGTACATATACATCATACATAATCCTCTTTAGCCTTATCTTATTCTTCATCTCTCAGCTGCAGGCCGAACAGTTGCCACATGCGGGCTGTACAGCCCGCACTCGTCCCCCGAAGAGCACACAACCGAGGGACGAAGAATAAGATAAGGCTAAGTGTCAAATTAGACAAGGAAAAGCTGTGTTTAGGACAATACATACTTTTATTTATCCTCAATGTTTCGACCACTTATCTTAGGGATATAGCACAAACCTACAATAGGATAAAAAGAAGTGTTATGAAAAGAAGGGCAATCTATCAAAAGTCTAAAAGAATCTTTCTAAACTTCAATTATGCAATAATTAATTGATGAAAAATTTCTTTATTTTGGAATAAATCTCTTTCTTTGTGCTGCTTTTTGTCTTTACGAAGAAAAACAGTATTAACACTAATTTATATCGTTATGAAGATTTCACACATTGAGCATCTGGGCATTGCTGTTACCAGCATTGAAGA
>JAEXAJ010000113.1 GCA_023458215.1 Bacteroidota bacterium | reverse complement strand
CTTACATAATGATGATATTTTAGGCACGGATTACACGGAATAACACGGATTAAGTAAACAGAAACAGTGAAATCCGTGTAATCCGTGCCTAAAAGAAAGCATCAAGAGAGTTTTTACACAGCCTCCTGGGAGGAGGGGAATTGAGTTACTTCTGCTTATCATTTGTTTTATGTTTAAAAGCTTTATTTTAATGTAAGTTTCGCACTCTTCACTGCCTGACTGCTTCCGCCAATCATGATCGTAAAGTCTCCGGGTTCGGCTACATGATTAAGATCGTAGTCATAGAAACGCAATAGTTCGGGAGTGATTTTGAAAGATACCGTCTTGCTTTCGCCGGCACGAAGGAATACTTTTTCGAATCCTTTCAACTCCATTACCGGACGAGTGATACTACCTACAAGGTCGCGGATATAGAGCTGTACTACCTCTGCACCGTCACGTTTACCGGTATTGGTCACGGTTACCACAGCTGTTGCCGAACCGTTTTGTGTCAGCGTCGGAGCGGTCAGTGCAATGTCACTGTATTGGAAAGTGGTGTACGACAAACCGTAACCGAACGGATATAGCGGGTCATTATCCACATCCAGATAATTAGAGCGGAACTTTTCGAACCACTTGCCTTCCTGCAACGGGCGTCCCGTATTCTTATGATTATAGAACAACGGTATCTGACCTACATTCTTGGGGAAGGTCATCGTCAGTTTACCACTAGGATTTACATCACCGAAGAGCACATCGCCGATAGCGTATGCTGCTTCGCTGCCGCCAAACCATACATTCAGGATAGCGGGCACGTTTTCTTGTTCCCACGTCAGCGTCAGCGGCCGGCCGGTGAAGAGGGTCAGTACCACGGGCTTTCCCGTTAAAAGCAGTGCTTGCAAGAGATTCCTTTGTACATCGGGAATATTCAGCTCCGTGCGACTGCTGCTTTCACCGCTCATCTCGGACGATTCACCTAGTGCGGCAACAATCACGTCGGCACCGGCGGCTACCTTCAAGGCTTCGTCCAGCAGCTCTTTGTCCGTGCGGTTGTCGCGATTCAGCGAACGGCCGAACATGGTGGCACGTTCTTCGTAGGCGGCATCACTGATGAGGTTGCTGCCCTTGGCGTAGGTGATGTTTACTTGTCCTGCCATCATCTCTTTCAGTCCTTCGAAGAGCGAAGGATAATCGTCGAGGCGCGCCGCTACACTCCACGTACCGGGCATGTTGCTACGAGTATTTCCCAACGGGCCGATAACGGCTACTGTGCCTTGCTTTGCCAAGGGCAATACGGGTGCCAGACCCGGGAGAACGGGCTGATTCTTCAATAACACAAAGCTCTCGCCGGCAATTCGGCGTGCGGCTTCACGATGTTCTTTCGTAAAGATATCGCGTGCGGGACGGCTCAGATCGCAATACTTATAAGGATTGTCAAACAGTCCCAACTTATACTTGGCTTCCAGTATCCGGCGGCAAGCGGTGTCCAACGTCTTCATGGTAATCTTGCCTTCCTGAAGAGATTTCTTCAACGTTCCTACGAAACCTTCGCTCACCATATCCATATCTATGCCTGCATTGAGCGCACGTGCGGCTACGGTTTGCAGGTCACCGATACCGTGATCTATCATTTCGGAGATGCCTGTGTAATCGGTCACCACAAAGCCGTTGAAGCCCCATTGCCGGCGTAGTACATCGGTCATCAGCCATCGGTTGGCGGTGGCGGGCACTCCGTCTACCTCGTTGAAGGAAGCCATTACGCTACCTACACCGGCTTTTACGGCAGCCTCGTAAGGATACATAAATTCGTTGAACATGCGGTTGCGGCTCATGTCGACGGTGTTGTAATCGCGTCCGGCTTCACCTGCTCCGTAGAGGGCGAAGTGCTTGACGCAGGCCATGATCTCGTCGTTACGGTTCAACTGGTTGTTCATATTGTTCCCTTGGTATCCAAGCACCATTGCTTTGGCAATGGCTCCACCCAAGAAGGGGTCCTCACCGTTGCCTTCGGAGACACGTCCCCAGCGGGGATCGCGGCTGATGTCAACCATCGGGCTGAATGTCCATGAGATGCCATCGGCACTGGCTTCGACGGCTGCAATGCGGGCCGACTGTTCGATGGCGGCCATGTCCCACGTACACGACAAGCCCAGCGGAATGGGGAAGATGGTTTCGTAACCATGTATCACATCCATACCAAAGAGCAGGGGGATGCCCAGGCGGGAGTTCTCTACTGCCAACTTCTGTACATCGCGTATCTTCGCTACCCCTTTCAGGTTGAACAGTCCGCCGACGAGGCCTTGTTCTATCTTCTTGGCTACGTCGCTGCTCTTGGCTTGTCCGGTGGTGATCTCACCCGATACGGGCAGGTTCAACTGGCCTATCTTTTCTTCCACGGTCATTTTCTTCATCAGGGCGTCGATGAAGCGGTTCATGTCCTGTGGAGCCTTCTGTGCCTGCACGGTCACCGCTCCCATAAGGGCGGCGAACAGTAGGGCACTTGCGTTTTTGATTATCTTCTTCATATTTATAGGGTTTTGAATTAAAAGGATATTTAGTTTATCTTCTTTATTGGGATGAAGATTTTTAAATTGCTTATTATCAGTCTTTAATGACTTTACAAATGCTTTACTTAATATAAAGTGTCACTTTATTAGTAATACAGTGATGCTTTATTAGTGAAAAAGTGGTACTTTATTGGTGAAAAAGTCGCACTTTATTAGTGATAAAGTGATACTTTATTTTAAATAAAGAAATGTAAAGTATAAAGGTGCTGATAATCAAAGCACTATGATTGGTGTGTCACAGCTGCGAATAACTAATCAATAACGGCCTGATGAATTAGTATCTTAAACTCCTTCGCCTGTAAGGAGAGGAGCTTAAGATACACCTGTTTATCAATTGAACTATTATAACTAACGTCAGTCCGATGAATCAATACCTCTTTATTTAATCCATTTCTTTTCAGAATTCGACCGATCAATAGTTCGGGTTTTGTACCAACACTCCTTTTGACTTGTCAATCTCAGTTTGCGGCAGAGGCAGCAAGGCATTCTTAGGCTGATAATTTACTTTTCCTGCGGCATGCAACACATCGGAGGCGATGCCCCAGCGTACCAAGTCGTAGAATCTACCCGGTTCCATACCCAATTCTACCCGGCGTTCGTGACGAATGGCATCTCGCAGCACGTTCTGATCGAGTGAAGTGACTTTGGGGAGGATGTTCGGGTTACTACCCCTTGCACGAGCTCTCACCATCTCAAGGTCGGCATTGGCTTCGCCTGTTTTTCCCAATTCGTTGGCAGATTCGGCGGCCATCAGCACCACGTCAGCATAGCGTATCAGGCGAATGTTCACCCAAAAGCCCTTGTTTGAAAACTCACGGCGCATGGCAGGATCGGTATAAGCCTTCTTGTTGAAAGCAAATCCCATGGCTTGCGATACGGGAGATTCGCCGTAGGGTGCATTGGTGTTTTCGGGGGTGATAGGATCGCTGTCGTTGTGGCGGAAGTAGAGCAGGGTAGCGTCACGACGGGGGTCACCCGGCTCGAAAGCATCGTACAGCAACTTGGTGGCCATATTCCAGCCCCAGCCCAAGTCCCACTTGTCGGCACCGCGCACACCTTGCACTTCGGCCCACTGGCTACCTATAGTAGTGCTCTGCGGCATGGCAGCCGTAGCGGTGCATTGCAGCTCAAATACAGAGCCGCCGGAGTTCTCGCCTTCTTCGGTGAAAATCTTGTCGTAAGCGGTATTCAAGTTATAAATATTGCTCTTCATCACATCTGTGGCAGCCGTATACATATTGTTCCAGTCGCTACGCATCATGTAGGTGCGGGCGTGCAACGAACGGGCGGCACCCCAAGTCAGTCTGCCTGTGAATTCAGGGTCCCAGCTCTTGGGCAACAACGATTCGGCATCCGTAAGGTCCTTGTCTATTTGCTCGTAGAGCTTGTCCGCAGTTGTTTTGGGCAGGTTGGCATCCGATGATTCGTTTACTTTAAACGTGATAAGTGGCACCTCACCGAAGGCACGTACCAGGTTGAAGTAGCAATAAGCACGGAAGAAGCTGGCTTCGCCCCGGTTGCGGCGGTCATTCTCCGTCAGTTTGCCTGCCGCTTCGGCTTCGGCAATGGAAGCAAGGATATCGTTGCACTGGAAAATAACGGCGTAGTTCTGATTCCAGTAAGCACCCAGCAGGCCGTTGGTAGGAGTGTAGACAAAGTCGTCGTACATCTCGGCCACATCCGAACCGTCGCTCACGGTACTGCCTTTCTCGGCGTCTTCGCTTCGGAATACTTCGATGGCGAAGGCAGGGATACCTGCGGTAATGTTGTAGTTACGCATCATGGTATATACATTGTATATCTTACCGTCAACCAGCGCATTCGGGTTGTCGTCCTCAGTGAACTGTCCCTGCGGACTACGATCCAGGAAGTCGTTGCATGAGGTCAGGGCAAGGCTTGTGGCGCCCGCCATGAGAGCCGATAGTATATAGTTTCTTAGTTTCATATTAATTCTTGTTAGAAAGTTAAGTTAATACCAAAAGTATAGATAGCCGGTACAGGATAAGTTCCATTATCCGTTCCGAAGGAGATAGCCGAACCACCTATTTCGGGTGTATATCCCGTATTGTGCTTCCAGGTCTTCAGGTTTTGGATGTTGGCATAGAGCTTCAATGCCTGCAAACCTACTTTAGCTATCAGTGCTTTGTCGAACGAATAAGCCAACTGCACGTTGCGGATACGGAAGAACGAACCGTCTTCTATATAATATTCAGAGTTCAGGAAGTTGATGGAGTGCTTGGTATTCAGTAACGGTTGGGTGTTGGAAGTTCCCTCGCCATGCCAGCGGTCCATACGCTGAGCCAGATAGTTGAACTGTGCGAAGTTGTAGTTATCCCAAGTGCGATATATCTGATTGCCGCTTTGCCCCATCATCTCTACATTCAGTTCCCAACCTTTATAATCTACGCCGAGTGTGAAGCCATAAGTTACGTTCGGTGTAGGATTACCAATCATGGTACGGTCTTCGGGAGTGATTTCGCCATCACCGTTCACATCCTTGAACTTCAAGTCGCCCGGCGTTACAGTAGCCAGTGTATTCTTCGGAGAGTTTTTGATATCAGTTTCCGACTGGTAGATGCCGTCTACCTTGTATCCATAGAAGTAACCGATGGGGTAGCCTGCCATGGTATAGCTTTGGCTCTTGTCGCCGGCAATGATGGAGTAGCCCTCTTGAACGAGGCTTTCTACCTTATTGCTGATTGTAGTCAGGTTGGCACTTACGGAGTAACCCCAGTCGCCTATCCGGTCGCGCCAGGTAGCAGCCAGTTCCACACCGCTGTTGCGTATCGAACCCAAGTTGCCGATGCCCGGAATGGTGCCTGATATACCCGGAACTTCGGCCAGCAGGTCTTTGGTATTTTTCTTGTAGTATACCCCCTCGAAGTGCAATCGGTTGCTTAGCATATTCGTTTCGAAACCGGCTTCCCAAGCTTCTACTTTCTCCCAACGCAGGTTAGGATTAGGCAGGTATGCCAACTGATAACCGGGATAGATGATGGATGGTTTGCCGAATACGGCAGAGTAAGCATTCTGAAGCAGCGGTTCTGCCGGATAGGCGGTGGCAAGGTTTTGGTTCCCCAGTGTACCCCATGATCCTTTCAACTTCAACATGTCCAGCCACTCGATGCCCTTCATCCACTCTTCTTCACTCATCAGCCAGCCTAAGCCCACGGAGTAGAAGTTCTGCCATTGATTGCCCGTGTACGAGAAAGCCGATGAACCGTCGCGACGGAACGAGGCATTCAGCAGATACTTGCTTTGGTAGTTGTAAATGACACGTGCCAACATACTGACCGTGGTGCGCTCCCATTGAGTACTTCCGTTGGTAGCTGTTGCGGCATCGCCGATGCTGACGAACCATTTGTCCGAATTATCGGGGATGACAAGCCCTACGCCTTGCTTGCGGGCACCATCCAGTCTGCTCAGTGAGTTGTAGTAGGTGGTGAAACCGGCAGTGGCGGTCAGGTTATGTTTACCTTCGTCGAAACTGTTGGTATAGGTCAATACATAGTCGCTCTGTACCTTGGTTTCGTCTTGTTTAAACTGGCTCACTTCGGTCTTGCCCGTTCCCAGTGTGGCTACGTTGCCGGCTACGGTATGGTCATAAACCTTCAAAACAGGCAGGTAGGTTCTGCCGTCGTTCGTACCATAATCCATGGAGAAAGTGGCACGGGCAGAGAAATGTTCCAGGAAGTTCCATTCTCCGTAGAGGCTTCCCGAAGCACGGTAGTTCACTGCTTTGGTGGTGTTTGCCTTTAGTTCGACGTCTACCATCGGGTTATTGAGCTGGGCTTTCTGGAAGTCGGGCAATGCGGTGTAAAGTCCGTATTCTTCATTAAATACGGGTGCTACGGGAGTGGCTCGGATAGCATTCAATACTTGCTTGGCATCGGCGGGCAACATACGTGCTCCATTGAACTGGAATCCTACCTTTAAGTCGGGGGTAATCTTAAATTCATTGCTGGCATTGATAGTCACCTTGCTGAACTTCTCATGCTTGATGTTGCCTTGTTCGTAAGCATAACCCACACCGAGGTAGAAACTATGTTTCTGCGATGCACCGGTGATACTGATGTTATTGTTGGTAATAAAACCGGTTTGGAAGATTTCATCCTGCCAATCGGTATTGGCGGTCCAAGGAGCGAAATTGAAAGCCTCGTTCCCTTGGTTGGCTAGTTGCTCGTTATATAATTCCTTGAATTGCGACGCATCGGTCAGCTTAATCTTATCTACAACCGACTTCCATCCGAAAGAAGTGTTGATGTTTACCCGGGTCTGCCCTTCTTTGGCTTTCTTCGTGGTAATGATAATTACACCATTGGCTCCTCGTACACCGAAGATGGCGAGTGAGGAAGGGTCTTTCAGAATCTCCATGGACTCGATGTCCTCGGGATTCAGGAAGTTGATGTTGTCATTGAACAATCCGTCTACAATGTACAATGGCTTGTATCCGTTGATGGAGTTTGTGCCACGGATACGGATTTCGGGGTCATCACCGGCACGTCCGTTATTTACGATTTGTACGCCCGCTACTTTTCCTTGTAGTGAAGACAGAGGGTTGGTAGACGGCATATTGGCAATTTCGTCCCCCTTAATGTTTGTAATAGAACCCGTCAAGTCACGTTTCTTAGCGCTACCGTAACCAATGACTACAGTCTCCGCCAGCATATTCGAGTCGTCCTTTAACTGGACATCGATTACCGACTGATTGCCAACTTTGATAGCTTGTTTCACCATACCTACATAGGAGAACTCCAATGTGTTTTCAGGTGTTACTTGGATGGAGTATTTACCGTCTATATCAGTAATTACACCGTTGGAAGTCCCTTGTACCAATACAGATGCTCCGATAAGCGGGTCACCCAGCATATCGGTTACGGTACCTGTTACAGTCTTTGTCTGTGCGAAAGCAGGCACTGCCGCTATCAGTAGGCAGGCCGTCAACAATAGATCTTTGAGCCAAGAGGCCTTCTTTAATGGAAGATACAATTCTCTCTTCATTGCATTAAATTTTAGTTTAGGTTGATAATTCATCTAAATAATGCATTGAACAAATAAAAAGAGAAAAAGATGTCAGTCAATAGTTAAAAAGAACTCATTCAGGTTTTGGTTGGGTTGTAAATTGAGTTTCTTGCGCAGGCGATAGCGGTTGTTCTCTACAGCCCGTACCGAGAGGTTCATCAAAGAAGCGATATCTTTGGTATCCATATTCAGCTTGAGGCAGGCGCAGAGGCGCAAGTCGTTAGTGGTCAGTAGGGGGTATGATTCTTTCAGCGTCTTGAAGAAGTTATGGTGCTTCTGCTCGAATTTAATCAGGAACATTTTCCAATCGTCCTCCGTATCGAGGTTGTTGGTTAGCAGATTATTGATTTTCTGATAGAGAGGAATCAATGCCTTCTGAGTATTCTTGGTGCAAACTTCATCTACAATTTCTTTCAGTTTCAAGATAAGTTCATTCTTACGGATGATGAATGAGGTCTGCGTGAAGATTTCGGCATTCTTTTCTTCTATTTCATTCTGCAACTGCTCGTTCAATGTACGTAGGTGTGCTGCTTCCTGAGCTTTCATGCGTCTGAGATGCTTGGTTTGAAGCCGCTTCTTCATTAGCCGGAAGGTGATGAATAGAGCCAGGATAGTCAAAAAGCAACAAATGAGGTACCACCAGATGGTGCGATACCAAGGAGGTAATATCTCAAAACGCACAATAGTATCGGGAGAGTAATTATTCAGTCCGTCCGTGGCGCGAATACGCAAAGTGTATGTACCTTGTGGCAGACGGGCATACGAAACGCTATTTCGCAACTCGGGCTGGCTCCAGGTATTGTCTACTTCTTCCAGCAGATACTCTACAAACAGGCTTCCTGCGAAAGCATCGTTCACGGAGAAGCCGACGGTAACGGTGTTGTCTTCGTAGGGGATTTGGATATGCTTGTTGAGCTCGGCATAACCACTGTTCAAGTCTCTTCCGGTATGTACAAATTCCAGATTAGGGGCAGCAATCTGTACGCTTTGTTGTTTACTGTGCCTGGAATTATGAAGTATAAATCCGGCGTCCAGGCATACAAGTGAAAGCGAATCATTGAGTATAGATATGTTTTCGAAAGCTGTAATAAGCGATAGGTTGTCCGCTTCTACATTATAGGCTTCTTTGATGCGCGCTATATAGCCGTCATAGAAGAAACGGTAAACAGAGGAACTGCTGATTGCCCAACTTTCTTGACTATTGACGGGTACCATTCGCTTGAGGCCTTTTACATTCTTGAAGCATTCGTTTAAGAGCGGATTGGGTTGCAGGTTATCACTCGTTTCATTGTATGAAAAGAAGCGATTATCTCCCAAGAAGATAATACGTCCGCTTACTTTATATACTTGTAGGTGGACAGGTAGTTCTTTCTCTTTTTCGTTTCCGTAATAAGTATAGTAGCGGAAAGCATTCATCTCTTCATTGAGGCGGCATTTATAGATGCCCCGGCTGACAGTCTCCAGCCATATATTTCCTAAATGGTCTACTTCGGCATCACTGATCGGGTCGGTAATTTGTTGCATGGTATTTACCTGCCCGGTTTCCTTATTGACGATGTATAGTTTGTTGTATGTAATAATGATCTGAATCTGTTTATCGTTAATGCTAGCTTCCAGTATCCGGAATACCCCGCTATTGATCCGATATAAATGCTTAATGCTGAAATTCGGATGTATTTCAAGCAACCCGTTGTTATGTCCGCAAAATAATCTTCCGTCAATCTGCTGGAAAGACCAAACCTGACCTTGCGTTCCTTCAATTAGTTTCAGCGAAGAAAACATTTCCAGGTCATTGGCATTTTCTTGAGGAGTATAATATACTCCTTGATTGGTGCCTATCAACAAATTCCCGTTCCATAAAGTGGCGGCATATACAGCACTGGAACCGCTGTTTGTGGTTCGATAGTAGCTTAGCCCGTCTGTATAGCGGATATATGCCAGACCGCGGTCCATGGCAACCCAGATATTGTTTCGATGGTCTTCGTATAAAGACAGGATGGTATTGTTCTGTAAGGAATTGGCGGAATAGAAATGGTTTAGTATGTTGCCGTGAATATCTACTTCGTATACTCCACTGAGTTGTGTCCCTAGATAGTAAGTGTTTCGTTTGGCACAGAAGATACCGCAGTTCAGTTCTTGTCCGCCTAGTTGGCGGGTAAGGTCGTTGTTCCATAAAATAAAGTTCTTATGGTCGTATATGTATACTTCTCCGGTAGAAGTACCGATAAGATAACGATCTTTTCCGTAGGGAAGGATAACGCGGGTAGTGGTTCCTTCGAGGAATTCGGTACCCTCGATCTTGCTTAACTTACCCTCTTTTAAGCGGTAGAGAGAACCATAAATCTCTTGCACCCAATATTCGTCTCTGACTTTCAGCAGTAACAGGAATCCTTTGGGAGAACTCAACTTCTGCATGGTCTTATGGTTGTAGACATAAATGTTGCTGAATGATTGAAAATAGACATTATTCCCGTCTATCCAGATACGCCAGAAGCTTTCGTTATCCAAACTTTTGGCAGGCAACAATCCTTTTAAAGAGGTATATTTCAATCTGCCGGACTGATCTCTATCCCAACGCCCCAGTTCTTCGGAACCCCCGGTATAAATCGTTTGGTGTGATTCAACTGCTAAAGCCCGTACAATAAGCGAGTTGGGCATAGGGAAGAGTTCCCACTCCATACCGTCGGATTCTAGCAGACCGATGTCATTGCCAAAATACATAATACCTTTTTCGTCCTGTCCGATGGACCAGTTTTTATTGGCTGCGTGGTATTTATCACGGGCGAAATTGATAATGTAAGGCTTTTGATTGGCATAAGACAAACATGTCACCAGCAAAAACAAACAAACTGAAGATATATGTCTTTGAAGGGTCATAGTATGATGGTATAGTGTCTCTTTTTCTTTATTAGGAAGCAAATATACATTATATTTTATAAGAACGCTTCAATTATATCATAAAAAAACCTCTGAGATGTTATTCTCAGAGGTTTTTAATTGCTTGTAGTTGTTTGTCTTAGAGTAATATGTGCGGGTGATAGGACTCGAACCTACACGCCTCTCGGCACCAGATCCTAAGTCTGGCGCGGCTGCCAATTACGCCACACCCGCGTGGCTTTTCTCTAAAGCGAGGGCAAAGATAGAAAGATTTTTCA
>JAEXAJ010000112.1 GCA_023458215.1 Bacteroidota bacterium | reverse complement strand
CTTGCCCGAAGTTCTGCTTCTTTAATTGTTCTTTACTTACGTTGGTGAAAGCCACTGGTGTGGTGCTCGTGGCACGCGTAGAAATAACCTCTACTTCATTCAGGTTGATAACTCGCAAGCTATCCTTAGAGTGTGTTTGCGCACAAACACTTAGTGCTGCCGTCAGGAGGCAGACCGTCATTGCATGTCTCTTCATTTGCAATCATTTAGTTTAGATAAATACAGAAAAGGGGGACTTTTCTTCTTTTCCCTACGTCGGCACTACCCGAATCAGGTCAATGGGTATGATCTCAGCCCGTCATATTGGGGCACCCCTTAGTTGAAATCGATGGCAAAATTAGGGCTTTCTGCTGAGAGTTACAAGTAAAGCAAAGAAAATCAAGTATAATACGGTGGCTTCAATGATCTATTTCTTGTTAATTCAATGGATACGTTATTGTTATATCACCCTTATTTAGGTTTTGTGGGTATTGGTAAGTACCTTTGAATATTTCTAGAAATAGTCGGTTTATATCATGTTTGATGCGTTGTATATTTTCCGGCTGTTCTAGTAACGGACTGTTTTCCACTACTATTTTTATTTGATTATCTTCAATGTATAACGTATACGCTACGGATTTGTCCGTTTTATTGCTTTCCGGAGCAGAAAGAGTAGAGATTAACATTTTAAGGAAACGTTCATTATCCGTTTGTATAGTTGCTTTTTCCAACTTAGTTTCAAAGAATAAGTGAACGATGTTATTCTCTAGCATTTCGACTGCCATCTTGGAGTCTTTACACATTTGTACGGCATCACATGTAGATATATTAAATTTCATCATGCCCGATTCCAGTCGCGAAAGGTCTAGTACATCAATAATCAATTGAAACAACAATGCTGCATTCTTCTTGATAGCGGTCGAATACTCTTGAAACAGTTCGGGCGTCAGGTCATTTTCAATGGCAAGTATGCTCGAAAAACCTACTACTACGTTGAGTGGCTCCTGGATTTTGTGAATGGTGTTATGTAGAAATACATCTTTCATCTTATCTGCTGCATCTACTGTTTTGAGAGCTTTACGGGGTTCCTGTTCTGTAAGGTGCAATGCTTTTTGGCCTTTGTATGCACGGAGTATCATCAACAATAATGCTACTATGGCTGCTAATACGAAAGCAACTATAATCCAGTTGTATTGTTTTTCCAAGTTGTACTTTTCGAATAGCGCTTTGCGAATATTATAATTTGCCTGAAGTACCTCTTGGTACTACTTTTGTACATCTCTATTGAGGGAGTCGCCCATGATAGAAAGATCATTATATAAAATTGCCGCATCTTCATAACGTCCGGCTTCAACCAAGGCTTTGCCTTTCATACGCCGTATTTCCATTTCTTGCAGGGGCATTGTATCGTCAAAGTGTGCCAGTGCTTTGTCGAACTTGCGAAAACAATCTTCCCATTGTTGAATTATCCGGTAATAACCTTGATTACGCCACCCTGATTTTATCTATTATTAAAAATAAATAGTTGATACCACAAAGTATTAATTGTATTTTTACATCTTTGATATCAGTAAATACTATCACTGGAAACTGTAATACTTATTGCTTCAATAACTTTATTCAGATAAGTTTTCGCTTGTGACGAATCTCCTTTTTATAGAAACATTCAGTGTAAAAAATATGATATTTGAATAAGTTGTCACAGTAATAAATGCAACTCTGATTATTGTCAAACCAGTATTAATCTAAGAGAATTTCTTTTCTCTTGGAAATTAAGTCAAGTAAGTTGTTATAATGGTCTTTAATACAAGCCTGATCCCACTCATAATTATGAGCTTTTGTGATTGCATACATAATCTGACGATTGGACCCCATATTTGAACTTGCATACGCCATTACTTTTTCTTTTACATCTCTATCGCTCAACCTGGAATTGGAACTTTTACTCAACAAACAAAGATTGCCTAAGTTGTTAACAAAATCTTCTGCACCATCTAATGATTGGGCTTTATGTTGAGCTAAATGGTGTTCAACAGAATTCCAATATTTGAAATCGAAATTCTTTACGATTTCACTAAGCTTTATGTCGTGTATTCTGTTTTTGCTCTCAACCCAATACAAATAGTCAATGAAATTAAATAAGAAGTGAGGTGTATGAACCCCCAAAGACATACTATTATTTTTCGTAAGAGATTCATCCTGACTAATTATTTGATAAGAACTAATATTGTCTTCTTCATATCGCTGTAGGATGAATTGATCCAAGAAATTAATATACTCCTTAGGAGTAATAATTATACTGTCGCGTTTGGCAAACCAACGAATAGATTCTTGAAGCCAGTTTTTATATTTACGGGAACTGAACGTTACTTGCAGCATGGTGAGTGCCTTTATTATGCGCTCTTGATAGAGGTTATCTTCACTGAATGTACCTATAAATCCCATTTTTTTGTCGTAACACTTCACCCGTTTGAGAGACCATGAAATATTATCTTCCACTTTGTCTTCGTCTATCGTTTTTATTATGTATCTATCAAAAAATACCTTGGAACGGAATAAATGGCCGATAAATTGTTCTGGCTCGATTTTATCTTTTATGGTATCGAAAACCTTCAACATGAATTTGGCATCCAATGGCACGTCGTTATCAGTGACTTTTTTATATTCTTCATTGTAAAAGGCCTTGAAAATGTGCATAAGGAAGTTGGGAAAGTCAATGATTGATGAATACTTTGTTTCGTCAACAAATTCAATGTATTCATCCTTGTCATTGTTTATATGGGCATCTTTATTTTGCTTATGTTCGTTCTTGAGAATCTTTTCGAGCGTATATCCTCCGGTATTTTCAGCTTTTTCTCCACAAGCCAGTCTTGTGAAGCAAAAATCATCAAAGCCGTTTCCAAAATATTGTTTCCTTCTTACTGTATTGAAGACTTTCTGAATAGGCTCGTCAATCTGCGAACATGCATCCCATATCAACGAGAATTCTTTTTGTTTTTCAATGTCGTATTCAGAACTGTCAGCTTCTTTTATATCACTGATGAGCAAAGCTTTGAGTATCTCATGCTCCTGAAGTTGCTCTCCACGATTATTCATGATTTCGAAATATGAAGCAACGTCAGTATCCTCTGGTATTTCCACTCGTACCAGAATAACATGATTCGCAAAATATTGAGAGAACTCATTGTTGATTGTATTGTCATCATTGTAGATGGTAACACATTCTCTCCCTTCTGATTTATCAGAAAGGTTTGTAGTTTTAATGATATCAACAGCTTCCTTAAGATATGTAATCGTTGGATGACTCAGCTCATTGATGTCTTTTCCTGCATAGAATGCATTTAAGAATGCTTCGACGTTGGGGCGTGAATCATATGATAGACGAGGTTTATTACTGATGCCAAGAATTTTAGCAATTAAACTGAGTACGGTCAAGCGTTGTTGCCCATCAATAACTTCGTAATCTTCTCCTCCTCTTTTCCGCACGACGAGACTTCCTATGAAATAATTCCCGGAAGCGTTTCTCTGGAATGAATCGTACACATCCTTAAGTAAACGTGAAATCTGTACCTCACGCCATGCAAAATTTCGTTGGTATAGAGGAATGATATATTGTGATTCAAAAATCTGTGATATTGTTTTATTGAGATTATTTTTCATCGTCTCCCTTTCTTATAAAATCTGTTACTCTTTTAGCATTGTCTCCAAGTTCGTATTTCACCTCCAATTTCTTCATATTACTTAGCATGATTTTGTCGAGTTTTCGCAAATCGGCCAAGTCTTTTGCTTGGCACAAAACTGCAAAGCAGTTTCCCAGTTGTTTGTGTGGTAAATCGTCCACTGTGGCATACCTAACTTGGCTGTATGCAAGTCGAGTCATATACACAAGCCGATAAAGCGTCTTGTAATATCGGTTTAATCCTTTCTCTCCAAATTTATCAAAGAGAACCAATATTAATGATTTGTACAACTCTCTCAAATATCCATCTCCGGTTCGTCTTGCTCCTCTTTGAGGGAAATGTGCAAAAAGCGACTTACGTTCTCCGTCAGCCTTATCCATATCGCACTCATAATTCAGACAGAAACTATAATAAAATCTTTTAAAATCTGCAAGTTGAAAAGATCCAAGGTTGAGAAACAATTGTTTATATAGTTCAACATAAGTTTCTACATAATCAAAAAAGGCTTTACCATTGACTATTGTTTGATTAATGTTTACGAAAGGATCAATATTGTCGCTGTCGCCATACTTAAAACGATTGGATGTTGCAATCGTTCCTTCCAGCGTGTTGTGATAGAACTTAGCCGTAAGATACTGTAATAGTTGAGGATTCTGGTAAGGATATACTGTTGGATGGTTCTTATCAATGGTAAAACCCTTGAACTCATCTATGTGTTTTTTTGAAAATTTATTAGCGGCATGGCCTCTCGACCACTTTCGCGACCGATAAAGCTGCTCATCGAATATTTGTTTCAATACATCTATATTGTCATCGTCAGGAATCAAAGGCGCCGCATCATATTGGGTTGCATTTTCCCATCTTACATCGCATTTAACTCTCTCCTCCTGAGTGTTTTGCTCCATAGCTCTTATGTGATAGGCTTTCAAGAGATTATAAGCCTCTAGCTCCTTTCCTCGTCCGTTTTGAGAGTCAAACATTTGAAATGCTTCTGAACGGTCTTTAACGGTTATCATCACAAATTCGCATTGATTTAAGAGATAGTTTGCAAATTCGTCATAGTTGTTGGACACTATATTTTCTTGTAGCCAGTCTATTATAAATTGGTTATTGGTTTCAATATGTCTGAAAGAATCCGTATGATTGTATGTAAGCGGTGGTATTGCGACATTACTTTTGCATGCAGCGAGAATAATTAAGATGGTTGTTATACGTTGTTGTCCATCAACAATATCCAATTCGTTTCCGTTGTCATGTAAGATAACGCTTCCTATCCTATAACAACTTTTATTGGTTGACCAATTCATGTGGATGTCAGACAAAAGTTGCCTTACATTTTTCTCTTCCCAACGATAGGGACGTTGATAATGAGGAATGGATAACGTTTTTCCCAGTAGTTCCCCAACAGTCAATATCTCAGAATGTAGTCTCTCGTCAACCTCCTGTAGTTCCTTAACGTGTTCCACTGCAAGTCTTTCTTCATATTTGAGAATATGGTATTCCATAATTTCTTTCATTTCACGGAATGCTTCATACATTTCTTTTTCAGTATGTATTTCTTGTTTGAGCATCCAGTCACAATTAATTCTATTCCAATGCCGACTTTCGACTTTAGCAAAAGGTGCTTTTTCTGCTAAGTAGTTTCGTATTCCACGCCATTCGGAGCCCTCTATGTGCAAATGAACATGGCTATTCAAGAATTCGTAATGCAAATTCTCTTTGAGATGGGTGCCGGCTTGGACAAAACAATAATCAGCAGTCCACCGATGAATCTTCCCCGGAAATTCTTTTTCACAAAAGCTCTCAAATGTTTGTTGGGTTGTTATATCTAATGGTCTCATAGTTGCCTTGAGTTTATTACTACGAAATTATTGTTCTTGTCCATCACTTTCCGGACTATCAATCCCATCGTTTTTAGGGGTTTGCTCAAGTGTGAATATGATGCCTCCTAAGCCAATATTGTAAAGGACAGGACGCAGCCATGCCTCATAATCCAGTTTGTGATAATCGTGTTGGTTTATATATGAAATGGTATCTGTTACAACATCTTCTAATGTTGTGACAGATTCATTAAGTGCTTTTTTTAACCAAGATGGTACATCAGGCTCATGATAAGTGAATGCGTGTCGTATATTATATGACAGATTGTCGGCTTCTGTACCGGTTATGATTTTATACGTTGCTTCTGCCGAATGTTCAAATACATATTGTGAAAGCATTATCGTATCAACTACCCAATGCCAACCTTCGGGTCGGTAATGCGCGATATAACTTACAAAGGAGTGTGTTAACTGTTGTAGATAAGAAGCAAGATGCATCATATCATCATTGGTTATTTGTGTTGAGGGCCTTTGTTTAATTAGGATATCTGCAAATTCAGGATCATCATTGTATGGATCTGTTCGTTCTCTATTCGTAATAAACCTTGTTATTTCCCTTTGTATGAGTGGAAGCTCATTATCGTCAACAGGTTGCACTTCATCATCAAATCCGAATCCGAAGTCTAACTTGCATGCAAGATGGCTCATGTCGTCCCGGCTATAAGCGCGAGGATTAATCTCATGAAGACGTTCTAATTTCTTGTAGAGTCCTTCTAATTCTTTTTCGCCATTGCATTCTAAGATGTCTTGGTCTAAAAGTTTTTCTAAATATCGAGAATATCTTTCGTGAAGAGATTCTGCTTCGTATATAAGTTCTATTTCGTCCAAATCTGCTTCGTTGATAAGAAGAACTTTTATTTGGTCAATAAATTTCTGCATTGTCTTTTCCATAATATTTAAATCTTGATTGTATTGTACACTATTTCTGATAATATTTCATTAGATTCTTTGCGAAGTTTAACATCTCGTTTCTCACAGACTCAGGTTCGATAACTTCTATTTGGTCGGCTTGAGCCAAGAGAGTTTGATAGAAATCGAAGGTTGGGCAAACGTGATACTCAAAATAGCAGGCTTCGTCATCTTCCTGCTCCTTTAGTTCCACTTGCGATTCGTGCAAAGGTAAGGTGCGCAGATAGTCAGAAGCATTATAATATGCTTTCACGATAACTTTGACGGGTTCTTCTTTAGAAGTTATGATGCCACAACATCCTTTGAAATACTTTTCCACCTTGAAATCTTCATCAAGAACGAATGTTTGTCCTGCATCTTGTATATCCAATATTCTATCTAAGGCATAAACAAGGTAAACATCTTCAGGCCTGTTGCCCCCATCCTCTTTATTCTTTCTGCTATTACGGTCGGAATAATAAGGATTACGGGCAATAACATACCAGCGTCGTTTCACCACTTTCAGATAATATGGTTCTATCTTAAAAGTATTGGTTTCGGGTTTTGCAAATCCTTGATGGGTGATAATTAACACTCGGTTCTGACGGATGGCATTCGTAATGACCATCAACCATGTGTGGCCAGAAGGTATTTCTTCAAATAGAATGCGCCCCTCTAACTTTCTGTCACTTTGAATTTGGTTCAACATAGAATAAGAGTCAATGAGCCAATCACGTAAACTATTACCCTCCAATCGCTTTGGATTGTCGATGTAATATTTATATCCGCTCTTAGTATCGCAATTTATCTCAATATCAAAGATGTCGAAGATTGCATTGCGGTGATTATGAAATGTCCGTATGGCAAGTTCATCACCATATCCATAACTCAATCCACTTTGTTGCCAAAGACGATTGATTTCCTCGTATGTGAGTCGTTTGTGCCTTCGTAGTGTGTCGATAAGCCAAACATATCTTCCAAATAGATTTGATGCCATTACTTATGGTAATAGTTATGGTACAAAGATAGCAATATTCTTTGAGGTCTAATTACATATTTTTACAGAAATAGCGTGTCTAATTCTTTCAATTTTTGTATCATCCTGACATATGTTTCCTCTGGTTCTTCGTAGAAATAATCAATGTCAGCATTAAGTGAAGATAATAGTTGACAGAAACGCAAATGCCTTCCTTTCCCTTGCAGATACGAGGACAGGAGTTGAATGATTTGGTCATTGTAAAATTCTCGTTTCTTGTCGAATTCATTCGGGCTTTGTTCAGTCTGGCTGAATTTCCTTATAACGTCTTCCATATTGGTCTGTAATTCGTTGACATGTAATTTTTGCTTCTACACGATAGCTATTTATTCGAACGATATCAGCCAAAGTGTAGTGGTGATGAGTAAACAATGAGTGGAATGCGTGACAGAAGCAGATGTGTTTCAATTCAGATTTGTTCAGGTTTTCATCAGTATAAGATGGTCACGTAGCGTTTTATGGTCAGTTGTTTTTCCGACCATTTCATAGATCTCTTTATTTCCAAAGTTATTCATACACTGTATTCTTTAATTTTGATGCGGTAAAATTGTCTGTTCTCATCTGCAACAAAATAGCAGATGCTTTTGAATATTCATAAAATCTTTGAATTTAGTATTTTAATAACTTTATCGGCATCCTTAGCAGTTAATCCCATTCTTCCTGTCGTTTGTACGAAATGCCCCTTATGATTAGGTAGAGCACCTATACTCTCATCATCTATTATTACATATGAACAGGAATGATAGTGATGATATCGCCGCCACTGTTCTATCTCATACCCCTTATGACGTGTGCAATCAGAAAAGCAATCCATTTCAATAATCTCTTGAAAAGAGAGATTCGGAGTGGCATCAGTGATATTTCCGGGAAGATTGCGTTTCTTCCACATTTCTCGGATGCGCTCTAACGTATCCCTATCTGTATCACCGTCAAAAGGTATTTTCCATGAAGAAGAAATAATAATGCTTGCGCCAGTGGCGTCGATAATTCTTTTCAACTGTTCCACACAACTTGGAGCGAACAGAACGCCAAACTCGTCTCGCCATGGCTTATTCTGTTCTGCAAGTTCTTTTGGGTAATTAAAGGCGTTCAATACACCGTCAATATCAAGGAAAATTATTTTACTCATAAGTCTCTATTTTTATTATACCATATTTTTATGCTCAATTATATTTCGACTGCAAATATTGCACCGTACCTATGAAAAAACGTTGCAGAGGATGAATGTTCACAAAAAAAGAACGCAATTTTGATTGAAAAACACCTTTTCCCATTGAAATATGGAATGATCTCTTAATAGGGTAATGAATAGACAACTCATTTACTTCTATATCCCTCTTTAATTTGTTTGGCTTCTTACCCAGCTCCCTCAATTTTTTCCTAACCGTTTAATAAGCAAAAAATACTGCTTTATTCTTCTACTTTTATTCGTGTATTCTAGAGATTTTTGTTAATTTTGTGTTCCTTTTAAGATGCTTACTTGGCATTTTGTGAGAAAACTTGATTTCTTAATTTTAAATAGATATTTATGATGTCATTATCGTTATTAACCGTAGCTGCGGTAGCCGAAACTGCTACAGAAGATGGTTTCAGCAAACTTCAAATCTTAATTCAACAATTGATAGACTGGGGAGTAGAAGCCGGTGGACGTATCATTGGCGCTATCATTATTCTTGTAGTGGGGCGTATCCTTATCTCTTTTCTAAAGAAAGTATTGGCTAAGTTACTGGCAAAACGACATATCGATCCGGGCATTCAGAGTTTTGTAAAAAGCCTGACTAACATCTTATTGACTATTTTACTGATTATTGCCGTTATCGGTAAGTTAGGAGTAGAAACCACTTCATTCGCTGCATTGCTGGCATCAGCCGGTGTGGCTATAGGTATGGCTTTGTCGGGCAACTTGCAGAACTTCGCCGGTGGACTCATTGTCTTGTTGTTCCGTCCATTCAAGGTAGGCGACTGGATAGAATATCTTAATGTGTCGGGTACGGTACGCGAGATCCAAATCTTCCATACCATTCTTACTACAGCCGATAATAAAGTAATCTATATCCCCAATGGGGCTGTGAGCAGTGGTACGGTAACGAATTACAGCCGCGAGGAAACCCGCCGTGTAGAGTGGGTGGTAGGTGTAGACTATGGTGAAGACTACGGCAGAGTTGAAGAAACAGTGCGTGGTATTCTAGCCAAGGATAAGCGTGTGTTGAATGATCCTGCTCCATTTATCGCCCTCCATGCATTGAGCGCAAGTAGTGTGAATGTAGTTATTCGTGTTTGGGTGAAAAGTCCCGACTACTGGAGCGTGTATTTTGATATCAATAAGGAAATTTATGTTGTGTTCAATAAAGAAGGAATCAATTTCCCGTTCCCGCAATTAACGGTTCACCAAGCATAACGTTATTGAAGAAATAAATGAATAGAGGGACATAACCGATCTTAGTGTTATGTCCCTCTATTCATATCCTTAGGCAGTTGCCTTACATTTCATAAACTCCGAGTTCTTCTTCTACTTCGTCGCAAATGTCTTCTTTCCCCAGGTTTAGCAAACGGTTAATTTCCCTTCGCTTCTCCAGGTCGGTGAAATAGCTTTCTACTACTGTATACACGTCGAATCCTCTGGTGGAACCTGCTGCCAACCCCAGTGACTCTACCATCTTTTTGACGGCTTGGTGAATGTCCTTTTTGCTGATGAAATGCAATTCATTGCTGTGAATCAAACTCTTTTCCATGATACATCCTGTTTTAAGTTACTAAGAGTATAACACCCCTCTCTCGAAGTTAGTTCATGCTCATGGAAGTATTTGTCTTATCTTAAACTTCTTCGTGTGAGAAGTATCCGTCAATCCAGATGGTAGCATACGTACCTTTGAACTTCAGCAGGATGTAAGTAGGATCGGTAGGGCCTCCCGGGAAATGATTGATAAACCAGTCTTGCCACATCTCTTTCTTGGTAGCCTCATCATTTATAATCTCTACTTCTCCCGTCAAAGCCACGCTGTTGCCGCCTTCCTGATAACATAGCCCTGCTTTGGGATTGGCGGCGAAGTCCTTGGTCTTTAGGGAATAACTTCCGGTGGCAAGCCATACGGTAGTGG
>JAEXAJ010000111.1 GCA_023458215.1 Bacteroidota bacterium | reverse complement strand
AGGTAACAGAGTACAGGTGATTCTGGAATGCACAGAACACAAGGATAGCGGTATGCCGGGAACTTCTCGTTATATTACAACGAAGAACAGAAAAAATACCACAGAGAGATTGGAATTGAAGAAATATAATCCGATCTTGAAAAGAGTAACAGTACATAAAGAAATTAAATAATAAAGTATAACTCATGGCAAAGAAAACAGTAGCAAGTTTGCACGAAGGTACTAAAGAAGGTCGTGCTTATACAAAGGTTATCAAGATGGTTAAGTCTCCCAAAACAGGTGCTTACATCTTTGATGAGCAAATGGTACAAAACGAAAAAGTACAAGACTTTTTTAAGAAGTAAGATGAATCCAATGCTTGCAAGAGCAGTGATAGACTATAAAAGATCCTCTTATCGGTATGACTGATAAGGGGATTTCTTTTTTAAAAAGAGGACGAAGCTTTTATTATTTGTCAGTTTTGTTATATCTTTGCGGCTAATGCATAGATTGTGTTATCTTTGTATCATAATGTATTGTACTAATAGTTAGAATATGGGATTTTTTAGTTTTTTCTCAAAGGAAAAGAAGGAAACATTAGATAAAGGATTATCTAAGACCAAGGAGAGTGTATTCGGCAAGATAGCCCGCGCTGTGGCTGGAAAGTCGAAAGTTGACGACGAAGTGTTGGATAATCTAGAGGAGGTGTTGATTACTTCGGATGTAGGCGTGGAAACTACGTTGAAAATAATTGAGCGTATAGAGAAGCGGGCGGCTTCTGAAAAATACATGAATGCGCAAGAGTTAAATCGAATTTTGCGCGATGAAATCGCTGCATTACTCACAGAAAATAACTCAGAAGATGTGGATGATTTTGAAGCACCCATTACGAAGAAGCCTTACGTTGTAATGGTAGTAGGTGTAAATGGTGTGGGCAAAACCACTACAATCGGAAAGTTGGCTTATCAATTTAAGAAGGCAGGAAAAACGGTTTATTTGGGTGCTGCCGATACGTTTCGTGCTGCTGCTGTTGAGCAATTAATGATTTGGGGAGAACGCGTAGGAGTACCCGTGGTTAAACAGAAAATGGGAGCGGACCCGGCATCGGTAGCTTTTGATACACTGAGTTCGGCTGTTGCCAATAATGCAGATGTAGTTATTATAGATACAGCCGGTAGACTTCATAACAAAGTTGGTTTAATGAATGAATTGACCAAGATTAAAAATGTGATGAAGAAAGTGGTGCCTGATGCACCTAATGAGGTATTGCTTGTTTTGGACGGTTCCACCGGACAAAATGCTTTTGAACAAGCACGCCAATTTACTTTGGCTACAGAAGTTACAGCATTGGCAGTGACCAAACTCGACGGAACTGCAAAAGGTGGCGTAGTCATCGGCATATCCGATCAGTTTAAGATTCCTGTGAAATATATCGGTCTAGGTGAAGGAATGGAAGATTTGCAAGTATTCCGTAAAAAGGAATTTGTTGATTCACTGTTTGGAGGAGATGCATGAGACGTAAAACCATCGACATTATAACTTTAGGTTGTTCTAAGAATTTAGTGGATTCAGAGCATTTGATGCGCCAGCTTGAGGAAGCCGGTTATCATGTAACTCACGACACAGAGCGTCCTAAAGGACAAATAGCGGTTATCAATACTTGCGGTTTCATCGGAGATGCCAAGGAAGAATCTATTAATATGATTCTGGAATTTGCCCAAGCCAGAGAAGAAGGTAATTTAGAGAAACTCTATGTGATGGGGTGTCTTTCGGAGCGTTATCTGAAAGAGCTAGCCATCGAAATTCCACAGGTTGATAAGTTTTACGGGAAGTTTAATTGGAAAGAACTGTTGCAGGATTTGGGAAAGGCATATCATGATGAATTGCACATAGAGCGTACGCTGACTACTCCTAAACATTATGCTTATCTGAAAATATCAGAGGGATGTGACCGTAAGTGCTCTTATTGTGCTATACCTATCATAACAGGACGCCATATTTCTCTTCCGATGGAAGAGATTCTGGACGAAGTAAGATACTTGGTAGCTCGTGGCGTGAAAGAATTTCAAGTGATTGCCCAAGAGTTGACGTATTATGGAGTGGATCTGTATAAGAAACAGATGCTACCGGAACTTATAGAGAGAATCTCAGAAATTCCGGGAGTGGAATGGATACGTCTGCACTATGCTTATCCGGCGCATTTCCCTACGGATCTGTTTCGCGTAATGCGGGAGCGTTCTAATGTATGTAAATATATGGACATCGCTTTGCAACATATCAGTGATAATATGCTTACGAAAATGCGTCGCCATGTAACCAAAGATGATACTTATAAATTGGTAGAGCAGTTCCGTAAAGAGGTTCCCGGAATTCATTTACGTACGACTCTTATGGTAGGACATCCAGGTGAAACAGAAACTGATTTTGAAGAACTGAAAGAGTTTGTTCGCAAGGCTCGCTTCGATAGAATGGGGGCTTTTGCTTATTCTGAAGAAGAAGGTACTTATGCCGCGGCCAATTATGAAGATGAAATTCCACAAGAGGTGAAACAGGCTCGATTGGATGAATTGATGTCTATACAACAAGAAATATCTTCCGAATTGAGTGCGGCGAAAGTGGGAAAGCAAATGAAGGTGATTATAGACCGTTTGGAAGGTGATTACTATGTAGGACGTACAGAGTTTGATTCTCCTGAGGTCGACCCGGAAGTTTTGATTGAAAGTGTAAATATGGAGCTGGCTATTGGTAACTTTTACCAAGTAGAGGTGGTAAGTTCCGATGATTTCGATCTTTTTGGAAGAATTATTTAAAGATTTTTCCCGAACTTCTTGTGTATATGGAGAAGATTTGCTAATATAGCACCGTAGTTCAATATTAAAGCTTGTATTTTGAATAACAAAGAGTTTACTTCTGAATTATCTCGGAGGTTAGGATATACATTAAAGGATACTTCTGAGTTGATTGCATCTTTGCTGTCGGATATGTCGCGCCAGTTGGAAGAGGGGAACACCATATCCGTACAAGGGTTTGGTACATTTGAAGTGAAAAAGAAAGCGGAACGTATATCTGTAAATCCAACGACCAAACAACGTATGTTGGTTCCTCCCAAATTGGTGTTGACTTACAAACCCAGCTCGCTACTGAAAGATAAGTTTAAGTAATCCCCCTTTTAACGCTCCATATTATGAATGAAAAACTGAACATACAGGACTTGATCGATTTGCTTGCTGAAAAGCATGGCATGAGCAAAAAGAATGCTGATAATTTTGTAAAAGAGTTCTTTGTGCTTATTGAAGAATCGTTAGAGAAAGATAAGTATGTGAAAATAAAAGGGCTAGGCACTTTTAAGTTGATTGACGTGGATAGCCGTGAAAGCGTTAATGTAAATACCGGAGAAAGATTTGAGATACAGGGGCATACTAAAGTTTCGTTTACTCCGGAGCCTACATTGAAAGATGTTATCAATAAACCATTCTCGCACTTTGAAACTGTAGTCTTAAATGATAGTACTGTTCTTGAGGATACCCCACTGGATAATGAGAATGAGGAGGAAGAGCAAGAACAAGATACTCCCCAAGAGGTAATAAATGAATCTTCTGAGGTAATAGAGGAAATCGCTATTATAAAGGAAGAGGAAATTGCTGTAGTTCAGAAAGAAGAAACAACTGTTATTAAAGAGGAAGAAGTAACCGTTGTTAAGGCGGAAGAAGCTGCTGATGTTGATGAAAAAGAAGTTGCCGACGTTAAAGACGTTAAAGAAGAGGTCGTTGCTGCAATTGAACCTGTAATCGAGCAGGAGCATCAACGAGCAGAAATTAATATCGCATCTGATCTGCCGGGTGGAAAACCTATTAGCGTAGATAAAACTGATGTGACAACAGATTCATCTACAATGAAATACTTTATTGGTATTGTTGTTTTTGTTATAGTATTATGTGGTGGCGCTGTGACATTTATGTATTATCCTGATCTGTTGGATAGGTTTACATCTCAGCCTCCTGTAGAAAAGGAAGAAGTGGCGGAGACGGGCAAAACAGCGTTGGCTGATAGTTTAGCAGCAAAAGAAAAAGAAATAATTGAGCCTGTTAAACCGGATACTGTGGCCGAAAATGTAGCTTCAGCTCCGAAGGAAATGCCTAAAGAGAATGTAGCACAAGCACCATCTGTAAAAGAACAAAAGAAACCTGCTGCACCGTTTGAACCCGATTCCGTAGGATATACGATTGCCGGTACTGAAACGACTTATACCATAAAGGAGGGGGAAACTTTGACAAAAGTTGCACTTCGTTTTTATGGAACGAAAGCCTTATGGCCCTATATAGTAAAACACAATCCGGATGTTATCAAGAATCCGGATAATGTACCGTTCGGGACTACAATAAAGATACCTAAGTTGGTCAAGAAGCAGTAAAATATTACTGCTTCTTTTTTTGTCAAATACTAAACTCTATGAAAGTAGTTTAATCTAAAGGTTTCGCATTGTTTTTTAATAAAAATTAGTTGGTATGGTTAATTTATTCCCGTACTTTTGGAAGCGAAAAA
>JAEXAJ010000110.1 GCA_023458215.1 Bacteroidota bacterium | reverse complement strand
TGCATATAAGTTGTGCATAATTGAGCTGTATATTAATAGTTTGATCACCATTAAAATACTAATAATCAATGATATGCACAACTTATTTCCTGACATTTTTTAGTGAATTAATTCCGCCAACGGGTTAACATTATATTTAGCTATACAAACCATTCCTGAAGTGAATTTTCCGAACAAAAACATTCATATATTATTAATATAGTGAGTTTGCGGAATTTCAGTTGAAAAAATTATCATTAATTACATTTCTCAATTGAATTAAACACATAGTACCTGTTTTGTAGTTCATCAATGCTATTCATAGATAAATAATACACTGATAATAAAACGATTAAATAGTCAACACAGTATATTTGTGGTAGGTGTAAATGCGTTTTTCTGTTTTTTAGCTGCTTATATATCAATATATTATAAATTGTTGATACTAAAATTGAAGTTCTAATCACACGCGCAAACATCTGTTTATCAGATATGTAGTATGCGCATAGTTCTGCGAAAACGCTTCAGATTACGTATATTGGCATGCAAGCACAAGAGGTAGCGATTAAGCCCAATGTAAAAGTAATAATGAAGTCCGATTCTGAGATGCTCGATGAAGTAATGGTAGTAGCTTATGGTACAGCAAAGAAATCAGCTTTTACAGGTTCTGCATCGACCATTAAAGCTGAAAAAATTGCAGAGAGGACAGTCTCCAATGTAACAAATGCAATGGCTGGTCAAGTGGCAGGTGTACAGATTACCCAGAATAACGGTCAACCGGGTAGCTCGGCCAGTATCCGTATTCGTGGTATTGGATCTATGTCTGCCAGCAATGCTCCTCTATATGTTGTAGATGGTGTGCCTTATGATGGTGAAATTTCAGCTATTAATCCACAGGATATTGAGTCCATGACAGTATTGAAAGATGCTGCAGCCAATGCTATTTATGGCGCACGCGGTGCTAATGGGGTGGTACTGATTACTACCAAAAGGGGATCTACCGGCGTAGCACAGATCACTGTAGATGCCAAATGGGGAGCCAACAAGCGTGGCGTACCTAATTATGATGTGATGACTGACCCTGCAATGTATTATGAGACTGCTTATCGTGCCATGTACAACTCTAAGATTTATAATGGCTCTTCTGCTGCTGAGGCTTACGCTTTTGCAGATAAAACATTTCTGGATGCTAATAACGGTGGTTTAGGTTATCTGGTCTATACTGTTCCTGAAGGTCAGAAATTGATTGGCAGCAACTTCAAGTTAAACCCTAATGCCACTTTGGGCTATTCAGACGGAACTTATTATTACAGACCGGATGACTGGTATGATGAGATTTTTGGTGGAGGTAACCTGCGTCAAGAATACAACGTGACAATTTCCGGCGCTTCTGATAAGTTGAACTATTATGTATCAGCAGGCTATTTGGACGACAACGGTATTATAGCTAATTCGGGTTTCCAACGTTTTGCCGGTCGTGCCAAAACTGACTACCAAGCTAACAAATGGTTGAAAGTCGGTACCAATATCGCTTATACCTATTATAATATTAAGTCTCCGTCGGGACAAAAAGATTGGGGTTCTACCGGCAACTTGTTCTACATATCCAACTTGATTGCCCCCATCTATCCAATGTATGTCCGTAATGCAGATGGATCTGTCATGAAAGACAACAGGGGAATGACTGTTTATGACTTTGGCTCAGGCTCTACCAATTTCAATCGCCCTACTTTAATGGGTAATCCGGCAGGTACATTGAATTTGGATGACCAGAATACCTACAGTGATATGTTGAGTTCCAAATGGTATGCTACCATTACTCCGATAGAAGGATTGAACATCACCGCTACTTTAGGCGCCAATGTATTGAATCAACGCGAAAACACGCTGAATAATCCCTTCTATGGAGGTGCTGTTTCTGCAGGAGGTTCCGTGTCTGTTATCCATCAACGCATTTTCGATATTAACCAGCAGTATATGGCAACTTACAAGAAAACATTCAATCAGTTGCATAACATGGACTTGCTGGCAGGTTTTGAGTCTTATTCCCATAAAATTCAATACTTAGGAGGTTCCAACTCCAAACTTTACAATCCTACGATTGGTGAACTTAACAATGCTATCAACACTCCTCCGAGTGTAAGTTCTTATACGTATGAGTATGCCACACTCGGCTATCTGGCACGTGCCCAATATGATTATGACGGAAAGTACTTTGCATCTGCTTCCTATCGTCGTGATGCTTCTTCACGTTTCCATCCGGATAATCGTTGGGGTAACTTTGGCAGTATAGGTCTGGCTTGGTTGATGACCAAAGAAGATTTCATGAGCGGTATTGACTGGATTGATATGCTGAAGGTGAAAGCGAGCTACGGTGTACAAGGTAACGATAATTTAGGAACCAGCAGTTATTATTACTATGCATACGCAGACCAGTTTAGTGTAACAAACAGCAATGGAGACTATGCAGTGTCTTTTGCATTCAAAGGAAACAAGGATATCACATGGGAGACTTCACATGCATTCAATGCCGGTTTTGACTTTGAACTGTTCGGCAGCCGCTTCAATGGTACAGTAGAGTATTTTAACCGTAAAACATCCGACTTGCTCTACAATCAGCCTGTACCCATTTCTTATGGTTATTCTTCTATTCCCAAAAATGTAGGTTCTATTGTAAACCAAGGTATCGAACTGGATTTCAATGGCGTTTTGTTCGAGAACAATGACATTGAGTGGACAGCCAACTTCAATCTGACTCATTACAAGAACAAAATTACCGACCTTGACGAAACTGTACGTGAAGAAGGCATCAAATATTCAAATGCCATCTACCGTGTAGGCGGTTCTCTCTATAACTCTTATTTACCGGTATATGCAGGTGTCGACAAAGAAAGTGGTATGGCACAGTATTATGTAGATCCCGACAACGGTGATTATACACTTACTACCAATTATGAAAAGGCGCAGCAGTCTGACTTGGGCAGTACACTTGCAAAGGTGTATGGTGGTCTCGGTACACAACTGAATGCATATGGTTTCGATTTGGGCATACAGCTTTCCTATCAATTGGGTGGTAAAGTATATGACGGTACTTACGAGGCTTTGATGCAGACCGGCGACTTGATGGGACAGAACTTCCACAAAGATGTGTTGAAGGCCTGGACTCCCGAAAATGCAAACAGTGATATTCCCCGTATGTCTGTATCCGACGTTTCAAGCCAACGTATATCTTCCCGCTTCTTGGTAAGTTCTGATTACTTGAGTATCAATAATGTTACATTGGGATATACGCTGCCAAAGCGTTGGACTCAAAAGTTGGGCGTATCAAGCCTCCGTCTTTATGTGACAGGAGACAATCTGGCTGTCATATCCTGCCGCAAAGGTTTCGACCCTCGTCAGTTCATCGGTCTTGGTAGTTCTACCGGTAGTGGTAACTTCACTTACTCGGCTTTACGTACTATCACCGGTGGTATTACTTTGAAATTCTAATAATTTGATTCCTATATAAAAAGAAAGATATGAAACTATATAATAAAATATTATCAGCACTAACCATGGGAAGCATGGTGCTGGCTTCATGCACTGACTTGGACACTTTTCCCCAAAGCGGTAGCTTTACCGAGGAACAAAAACAGGATGTGGTAAGCATGTTGCCTGAACGCTTAGCGGCAGATATCGTAGGTATGTATTCCAATAACCTTCAGCAGTTTACCGTATTCGGCAGTAAATCAGGACGTGGCGATGACTTCGGTTATCCTGCCGTGTGCCTCTCCAATGATTTAAATGGCCCTGATATGGTAGCACCCAATAACGGTTACAACTGGTTCAGCACTTGCAGTGAATACTCCGACCGTAGCGACACGTATGCCAACCCCTATATGCGTTGGGCTTTGTTTTATAATCAAATCAAGATGGCAAATGATATTTTGAACTCTATTCCCGATGGCACGACAGACCCCACGCTACTTTCTTATCGTGGTCAAGCCAAGGCAATACGTGCTTTTGACTATCTGAACGTGGCTCCGTACTTCCAGTTTAAATATAAAGGTAATGAGGAGAAACCTTGCATTCCTTTGGTTACGGAAGAAATGGCTGCCGACCCCAACAACCCGCGTGCTACAGTGCAGGCTGTTTATGATTTGATTATTAGAGACTTGACGGATGCAATCAATGATCTGGAAGGCTATGCACGTAAGGATAAGAGTGAAATAGACCAGAAGATTGCCTATGGTCTGCGTGCCCGCGCCAACCTTTACATGGAAAACTGGCAGGCTGCTGCCGATGATGCGGCCAAAGCTATGGCAGGATATACTCCCTATCAGAGAGCAGAACTGACAAAACCAATGTTTGTTTCTTCCGATGAAAGTGGCTGGATGTGGGCTTTGGAAATTACTGAAGCAGACTATAATGCAGATAACAGTCTTATTTCCTGGCCAGGAGTTATCGGTTCATTCTGCGAAGGCTCTTACTCTGCCGGTGTAGGTATGTATAAAAGTATCAATGTATTATTGTTCAATCTGATTTCTGACACTGATGTACGTAAGGGCTGGTGGGTTGATGAGAACTTGCATTCTGACAACCTGAAGGGACAAAGCTGGCGTGGTCTTGCAAGCGGTGATGATATTGCAACTCTGACAGTTGCAAACCAAGGTAAAGCAGCTTTCCTGCCTTATACCAATGTTAAGTTTGGTATGTATGGTGGATTGGGTACTAATGCTGCTGCTAACGACTGGCCATTAATGCGTGTAGAAGAAATGATTCTGATTCAGGCAGAAGCTACTGCCATGGGAGGAAATCCGAGTGATGGCAAACAGATACTGGAAAGCTTTGTCAAGACCTATCGTGACGAGCAATATTCTTGCAAAGCCAGTGATGCCGCAGGTGTCCAAAATGCGGTATGGCTTCAACGTCGTATCGAATTGTGGGGTGAAGGTTTCTCCATGGCAGACGTTATGCGTCTGGGCAGAAATGTGGTACGTGTGAAAAATGGCGTAGCAACCAACTTCCCCGATGCTTATGCCTTCAACGTTGCTGCCGACAACGGCTGGTTGCTGATGCGTATTCCGCAAGACGAGACAAATGCCAATACCGGTATTCCTCCAGCAGCGAACAATTCCGATGGTACAATGCCTAAACCAGGTGAAGGAATTGGACTTACTGACGGTGTAATAAATTAACTATTTAATAAAATGGATATATGAAAACAATAAATAATTTTTTTCTTTTAGTACTGGCCGGAGGACTATTGACTTTTTCGGCTTGTTCTGATGATATTGAGAGAGAGCCTTCTCCTATAGTTCCGGAAGGCTGTCAAGGGGCTGCATTCTCTACCATAAATGAATATGACTATGAACTGGAACCAGAAGCAGCAATGGAGATAACATTGGTTGTAACCCGTGAGAAATCAGAAGGTGCTGCAACTGTGGGAGTGGAAG